>CALQNE010000140.1 GCA_943331855.1 Bordetella parapertussis | reverse complement strand
CACAGACGATGGTGTGGGTCGGTTTTTTAAACGGTTGCCCCACGGGCACCGCCACAATGGTAACGCCCGCAATGTACGCGCCCCGATCGATGCTGTATTCGTTTTGTGCGGCCAGCTGAACCTCACGATACCAAGTTTCAAAATCTAAAGGGCCTGCCCATCTGAGCTTGTCGAAACGCATTTTTAGTTCAGCAGTCGATTGGCCACTAAAGGCAGCGACAATCCGTCCGGTCGCGCTCAACAATGAAGGAAACACGCTACCTACGTCAACATGTAACCGGAACGGAATGGTTGAGCGCGAGAGTGCCACAACGACCATCTGCTCAGGATCACTCACGTCTACAGCGATGGCGGTCACGTTGTATACAGAAGATAAGGCGTCTAGCCCGGGCTGAATGAGCCCAGGGAACGCGTGCGCATCGATCGCGCTACGCGCAAGTGCCAGCATTCCGATCCCGAGCCGGTAATGTTTGCTATCACGATCAAACGCGACCAGCTTTTCTTCAACGAGTACGCGCAAAATATGTAAGCACGTGCTGGGCACAAGGCCCAGAGACTGTGCGATCGCATTGACCCCCAAGGGAGTTCGCGTTTTGCCAAGCAACCGCAAGATCGCAATGGATCGCGAAACGGCTGGAACCGACCGGATCACTGGTTTGGGTCTGTTGGCCCCAAGCACAGGGGCACCAGCCTGAGACTCCTGCCTTGCCGGCCTAACAATTTGATCGCCTTGAGTCATTCAAACACCTGTTCTCTAGGATAGAAGCTACGTTGAAGTGTCGTGCGTTGTTGTACTAATACAATAGATTAGTCTATTTGACAACAAATGTGCCAAACGATACAGTCAGGCATCGAGACTTGCTGCCGTTCTTTTGAACGCCGCGCCACACACCAATCAAAACAACCCGATGGCAAAACTTACCGCGTTCACGTCCTACTCAGATGCGCAATCAAACTTTTCACCTGAAAAGCTATGGGAGTTATTTGACGGTGATCGCGAACACCTGAACATCGCGCACGAGTGTGTCGACCGACACGCCAACAGCGAACAAACCGCGGTCATCGTGTTGCGCACCGATGCCCCGGACGAACGAATCTCATACGACCAACTCGCCAAACGTTCGTCACAGATGGCGCATTTTTTAAAAGAAAAAAATATCAAAGCGGGTGATCGCGTCGCAATCATGCTTGAGCCATCGCTCGCGTTCTATACCTGTCTGTTTGGCATCATGAAAGCAGGTGCGATCGCCGTACCGCTCTTTACGCTCTTTGGGCCCGATGGCTTAAATCTTAGAATCGCAGACTGCCTGCCCAGCCTCTTATTTACCAACGTAGAAAAAATCAATATTGTTTCTGCCGAGTATCAATCACGCACCGTATTAGCAGACGATCAACTGATGGCCTTGCTGGATCAGTACCCAGAAGAACGTATTGAGGTGAGCACAAAAGCCACTGACTACGCCATGTACCAGTACACCTCGGGCACAACGCGTGAACTACCCGAGGCCGTCAAACATACGCATCGCTCGATTGTGACGCTCATGGTTGCCGCGCTTTATGGCACAGGTTTGCGCCCAGGCGATCGCTTCATGTGTCCGTCATCGCCCGCCTGGGGGCACGGACTCTGGCATGGCACCCTCGCCCCGATGGCCATGGGATTGACGATCGGCTCGTTTGCCGGAAAATTCAACGCCGAGTTATTGTTAAAGGGATTAGCAACACACAGCTTTACCAATATCTCAGCCGCGGCCACGCACTACCGAATGATGAAAAATTCAGGGTGCGCGCACCAAAATCAGTACGCGCTGACGAAGATGTCTTTCACTGGCGAGCCCATCGACAGTGCCACAGAAGAGTTCATCGAACAGACCTTTGGCCTGCGAGTCTGTAGCATGTACGGCACCACCGAGATCGGTGTGATCTTAGTGAGCTACCCCGGAGCTAAAGATTTTGTTGTCAAGCACGGGGCGTTAGGCAAGCCCATCCCCGGTGCCAAAGTCGAAGTTCACGACGCCTCTGGTTCGCCCTGCCCGCCCAATATCACCGGCGAAATCAAGGTATGGCGCAAAGGGCAGTGGATCGCCACAAAAGATCTCGGCCACACCGATACTGACGGCTATTTCTATCACGGCGGTCGAGCCGATGACGTCATTATTTCTGCTGGCTGGACCATGAGTGCGGTCGAGATCGAGGATGCCGTGCTTAAACATCCCGACGTACAAGAGGCCGCAGCGATTGGCGTACCGGATGGCTTGCGTGGTCAGGCGGTTCAAGCTTTTGTGGTGAGTCAGCGTTCAGGCGATGCAACGTTCATACAAGAAATTCAAGACTTAGTCAGAACCCGCTTAAGCCAGCACGAGTATCCACGCCGCATCGTATTCGTCCCTGCACTACCCAAAACTCCAGCTGGAAAAATTCATCGGAAGAAACTTCGCGAGGCATCTTTCTAGTTAAGCGTCGTATCTTTCGAACCACTCTAATTCATTCTAAGTATCCGCGTTTTTAAAAATAGTGAGGAGCATCAAATGTCATCATCTCTAATTGGTCAACGCAGTTTTCCAAAAATTACAGAGCAAGGAATGGAAGACCTGCAGCGGCGCATCGGTGTCAAGATCGGTGCGACTGCCGAGCCTTGGTGCTATGAGGCCACGCGTGACAACATTCGTCATTACGCACATGGTATTGGTGACGACAATCCGCTTTGGTGCGATCCAGAGTACGCCGCCAAAACCAGTCATGGTGGAATCATTGCGTTACCAAGTTTTCTGTATTCAACCAGTCGCATCGTCTCGGGTTATGTCGGCGGCTTACCCGGCGTACATGCGATGTGGTCCGGTTCGAATTGGCAATGGCATCAACACGCCAAGCGTAACGACGTCATCAGCACTGAAGCTTATTTAAAAGATCTCGTCGAGCATGAGACGCGCTTTGCCGGCAAAGCCGTGCAACAGACATATCATGTCGATTTTTTCAATCAAACGGGCGACAAATTAGCTGAAGCTGATACCTGGTGTTTTCGCACCGAACGCGATCATGCTCGCGAGAAAGGCACGAAGTACACAGAGGTACAAGAGAAAGGCGTCGTACCCTACACCGACGAACAGCTCAAAGAGGCCTACAAGCTTTATGCAAACGAAGAGATTCGTGGTGCAAAAACGCGCTATTGGGAAGATGTTCAGGAAGGTGAAGCACTACCCGTTCTCTTCAAAGGCCCTATGACCGTGACCGGCTTTATCGCTTACGCCCAAGGCTGGGGAGGGTTGTATATTCGTGCGAATAAATTAGCGTGGCAATTAATTGATGCGCACCCAGGCGTTGGCATTAAAAATCGCTTTGGCGTGCCCGATGTACCAGAGCGTGTTCACTGGGAAGAAGAATTTGCACTTGAAGTCGGTGCACCCGGCGCCTATGACTACGGTCCAGAGCGCAGCTCTTGGCTGATGCATCAAATGACCAACTGGATGGGCGATGAAGGCTTTTTGCGTCAGGCCGATTGCAAAATCAGACGACATAATCCAGCGGGTGATATGCTTTTCATTGAAGCAAAAGTTACAAAAAAATATCAAGAAAATGGCCGCCATCTGGTCGCCATTACCCAAGAAGCCCACAATCAAAACCACGAGCTTTCAGTATTAGGCTCTTGTATTGTGCAGCTTCCTTCTCGAGGCTAAGTCAATGCACGCACCCAAAGAGACCCCACAATTATCTAAAGATTTGGGTGCGAGTCCGTTGACGGCCGAGGCCTGGCTTGATCCCAGCGCCCACTCTGGCGCATTAGCCGGTTTGCGTGTGCTGGATCTTTCGCGCGTTCTTGCGGGCCCGCTCTGCGCACAGATGCTGGCAGATCATGGCGCTGACGTCATTAAAGTCGAGTCACCCCAAGGTGACGAGACACGTTTACTTGGGCCACCGTTTATCGAGCCAGGGCAAGCGGCCTACTTCTCGGCCATCAACCGTGGCAAACGCGGTTTAAGTCTTGATTTGGGCAAACCCGAAGAGCGAGCAATTCTTGAGGCCTTACTCAAAGACGCCGATGTACTGATCGAAAACTTCTTGCCAGGCACGATGGCGAAGTGGGGTCTTGGCTACGAAGAAGTATTGTCAAAGAAATTTCCGCAACTGATCTATTGCAGTATTTCAGGGTTTGGCGCAACGGGACCACTTGCGAATCTGCCTGGCTACGATGCGGTCTTACAGGCCATGTGTGGATTGATGAGTGTGAATGGAGACCAGCAATCGGGCCCTACGCGTATTGGTGTGCCGGTGGTGGATCAGGTCACGGGGTACAACGCTTTTTCAGGCATCATGATGGCGCTGTGGTCGCGCACGCGAACACAGCAGGGTCAACGCGTTGAGGCCACCCTGTTTGACTCGGCCTTAAGCCTGCTCATTCCTCATGCAGCAAACTGGATGACCTCGGGCAACACGCCAGCGTTAACTGGTAGCGCGCATCCAAATATCCCAACCTACAATCGTTTTGAGGTAGGCGATGGCCAGATCTTCTTAGGAATTGTCAACGAAGGGCAGTTTAAAAAATTCTGCAAACATATTCACCGTGAAGACCTCGTCACGAATCCACTGTTTGATAGCAATGCAAGTCGCATGACCAATCGCGACGCGCTTCGTCGCGAAATGGAAGAGGCACTCAAAGACTTCTCGCGTGCTGAACTTTGCAAAGATCTGATGGCCATTGGCGTGGCCGCAGGACCCGTGCATACCGTGCCCGAAGCCTTGCAACAACCGCACGCGGCGGCGCGCAACATGTTTATTCAGCGCGAAGATTACAAAGGTGTTGGGTTGCCCATCAAATTATCAAAAACGCCCGGCCAAGCTGGCCAGCGTCCGCCTCGCTTAGGTGAGCACAATTCAAAAATCATCCAATCGCCTAAATCGTAGCTACGGGTAAGCCATTAGTACAACCTCTAGCCGAGGTGTTTAAAATACGCGTTGATCAGGTCACAATAGTCTGACTAAAAAGATTCTCTTCGAGCGAGATAAAAATGAAATTATCGGTACAACTCACACGCCTCTTGACGACGACAAGCGCACTCTTGCTTGCCCTTGGATTCGCCTCAGGCCATGGCGCTTACGCACAAACGAAATGGCCAGACAAAACAGTACGTGTGATCGTGCCGGCCCCACCTGGCAGTGCGCCAGACACGCAGATTCGTCTTATTGGTCAAAAGCTCTCTGAGGCTTGGGGCCAACCTGTGGTCGTTGAAAATGTGGTTGGTGCAGCGGGCAATATTGGCACAGACCGCGTTGCCAAAGCCGCCCCCGATGGTTACACCTTTTTGTACAACACGATCGGCCCGACCGCAGTCAATCCAACCTTGATGGCTGGAAAGATGCCTTACGATGTTGAAAAAGATCTGATTCCGGTGAGTCTTGCGACGAAAACGCCGAACTTCATTACCGTGCACCCTTCAGTTCCAGTCAATAACATGCAAGAGCTGATTGCCTTGGCCAAAAAAGATCCGAGCAGAATTCGCTATGGCACGCCTGGGCCGGGTACCACACAACATCTGACCGGCGAGCTGCTCAATCTGGTTGCCGGCATCAAGATGACCAGCATCCCCTACAAATCAAGTGCACAAATGACCACTGACGGACTAGGCGGCCAATTCGAGGTCTTGATTCATAACACCCCCGTGCTGCTGCCTTATATTCGTTCGAACGCAGTGCGCGTCATTGGGATCACGAGTGATGCGCGCTCACCCGCTCAACCAGAAGTACCTACAGTGATCGAACAGGGAATCAAAGACTTCGAAATTACCGCGTGGTTTGGCTTCATGGCGCCAGCAGGCACCCCAAAGGCGATCGTTAACCAGCTATCGAAAGATGTTGCCGCAGTGCTGGCAATCCCTGATGTCAACAAACGCATTTCTGAGATGGCGACAGAAGTGGTTGGCAGTACGCCCGAGGCTTATGCTGCTTTCATCAAAAGCGAAACTGCAAAATGGAAAGAAGTGATCATCAAAGCCAAGATGACACCCGATTAAGGCGACGGCCGCAACTAACAGGTTGCGGCCACTGCACTACCTTTTTTTCACTAACTGCCGGGCCAACTCAACGCCAACGCTTTTATTGACAAACTGTAACGCGGCGACTTGCGAAAGATCCACGTCGCCCGTTCGATACAACCCCGCCTGAATCATCTGAGTATAAAAATCCTGAATCCGCGCGGCCTTCATCGTGCCAATCCCAAGCGTCTGCGCATCACCCGAATCGACAATCCCTTGCTGCTTCATCAGCTCAACAGAGGCCTCGACCTCGGCGACTGAGAGCTCTGGATTGTCTTTAACCATCAGTGCCGTCGCCGCCTGACGGTCGCCATACATAAAATTGACCCAGCCAAGAATTGAGGCATCTACAAATTTTTGCACCAGTTCTGGTTTATTTTTTAAGGTGTCCGCGCGTGTTTCGATCAAGGTGCTGTAGGTTGAAAATCCATGATCGGCTAACAGGTGCACCACCGAATTAAACTTACCCTGCTCTTTAATATAAATGGGTTCGGCCACTGAGTAGCCCTGCTGAATCGACTTGGGGTTCGATAAAAATGGCCCCAGGTTGTAGTTATAGGGTTTCAAGGCTTCATCTTTAAACCCGTGCGTCACCTTGAGCCACTGCCACCACGTGAACTGCCCATCCTTTGCAATGTAAGCAGTTGGCGCATTTTTAAGCGCGGCAAAGTTTTCATAGCCTTGCCCGGGATGCGCCATCAAGGCTTGCGGATCTTTCTGAAACATAGCTGCCACCGCAACAACAGGCACTTTGTTTTTAACGTTATCAAAACTATGCAATAAATTACCGGTCATTAAAAAGTCTATTCGGCCTGCGGGCAGCAGTGGTCGGTTATTGACTTGCGGCCCACCTTGAATAATTTTGACATCCAAGCCATATTTTTTATACGTGCCATCTGCAAGCGCCTGATAAAAACCACCATGCGCCGCTTGCGCTTTCCAGTTCGTCGCAAAGCTCACAGCCTGTTGCGCTTGCGCAAGCCCGGTTGTCAACAACAACATCACACACAGTTTGAATAATTTTTTACTCATCATTTAATTTCCTTTTGCCCAGCAACACAACGCTTCAAGCAGTCATCAATCAGACTGTGCGTAACGCGTTAACAGCAATGTCGATAATAGATTAAAGATAAAAAATATCAGGATACCCGTTGCAACAAGTAGTACAAGGGCTGCAAACATCTTTGGTGTTTCAGTGCGAAAGCTTGCTTCTAGAATACGCGAAGCCAAACCTGTATCACGGCCTGCAGCACCCGCAACCATTTCTGCTGTTACCGCACCGATCAAACTCAAGCCCCCAGATATTTTCACCCCCGCCAAAAAGTATGGCAAGGCGCTAGGCGCACGCAACAACGTCAACCGCTGCCACGGCGTTGCACGGTACAAACGAAAAAGATCAACCAAGTTTGCATCGATCGACCGTAAGCCGATGATCGTGTTCGACAAGATCGGGAAAAATGCCACAATCCAGGCGCACAGGAGCAGCGCAGTCATCGTGCTCTCAACATAAATCAATATCAAGGGCGCCACCGCAACGATTGGCGTCACCTGCAGTACGACGGCCAAAGGAAAAAATGCGCGCTCTAATTGAGGCGACAACGCAAACACTGCCGCAATCAACACCCCGCCTGCACAAGCCAAACCCAACGCACTGAAGGTAATTTTTACTGTGAACCACCAGCTCGCTGCTAAAGAGCTCCAGTTCAAGACGAGCGACTCGATCACGGCTGTTGGCGCCGGCAGTGTATAGGCTGGGATTTGCGCCCACCGAACAAGTAGCTCCCACCCCAGCAGACAACCCACACAGACCATCGTCGGCAACCAAATTTGTTCAAACTTCATGGTTGCATCCCTTCGCTTGAACTCGCCGCATCAAGTGCGGCGCTGAGCGTTTTACAGTGCGTAGCGAACTGTGTGCTTTCGCGAAAACGCGCATCGCGCGGATAGGCCTGGTCAACATGCACTTCAGCAAGAATTTTTCCGGGACGGGCCCCCATCACCAAAACCCGTTGGCTTAAAAAAACAGCCTCGGCTACGTTGTGTGTCACAAACATGGTCGCCATCGCTTGGTCGTGCCACCACGTTAACAAGTCAACATTCAGGCGTTGGCGAGTAATGTCGTCCAAGGCAGCGAAGGGTTCATCCATCAACAAGACCTGAGGCTGCGATACCAGGGCGCGTGCAATCGACACTCGCATTTTCATCCCGCCAGACAGTTGCGCTGGGTAGCTCTGGTGAAAATTGCTCAACCCAACTCGCGCCAGTACGCTATCGATCAGCGAACGCGCCGCCTCGCGCGACTGGCCCTGCAAGCGCAAGGGCAGCCAGACATTGTCAAACACCGTTGCCCACGGCAGCAGGGTCGGTTCTTGAAACACAAAGGCAGTCGAACGACCTGATTGATCTGTTTGTGCAGGCGAAAAAACAGTCCCCGTTGTAGGCAAGGCCAGGTTTGCCACCAGCTTTAAAACCGTGCTTTTTCCACAGCCCGAAGGCCCCAAGAGGGTGACAAACTCATTAGCAGCCACCTTTAGTGAAAAGCGGTCTAACGCAAGAAGCCCCGTGTCAAAACGCTTCTCGACGGCATCTAAGACAATCAACGGCGGGGCCACTGTAACCATAGAAATACGAGCCAAAAAGAAGGGGGGATCAACGCTGCGGCAAGAGTAGCATGGGCACGTCGCACGTGGCATTAGCTTGGTTTTTAGGCATAATCAAGGCGTTGCGCCAAAAAAAACATCGATAAACGCTGGTTGCACAGTCGCCTCGCGTCTGCTCGACCCTCAACAGAGACAACCACCATGCGACACTTCCGCCTGCTACTCGCCGTTAT
>CALQNE010000139.1 GCA_943331855.1 Bordetella parapertussis | reverse complement strand
CGCGGCATCAACATGGGGCTGCACTTTAATGGAGCCGGGTGCCTGATGACAGCTTTTGCGAGCGTTTAAGAGCGTAGTACCCTGAAAAAGAGTTCAATTATTTGTTTTAATTCACAGGCAATGTTGCCGTAACCAGCCGATTTTTCGACAGCAACCAGGGACTTTTTCTCAAAAAAGTAGTGTGCTCTATCTACATAAAGAAATAGTCAGGAAGGACCTATGCGTTACAGTTGGCGGTTAGGAGATTGGTAATATGTTGAGTCAAATCCGAATGGGTGCATTGGGCAACGCAAAAATCTTAAAAAGATTTATCGTTGAGCACGAGATCAATCCTTTGGTCGATTTTCGGATGATTGCGACGCGCTCTGAGGAGGCGGCGGAAAAGGCACGCCAAGCCTACCCTACAAAGATTATTACACAGCGCTATGAAGACGCCCTGACCGCGAAGGATTTAGAGGCAATCTATGTTTGCCTGCCAAGTGGCCTTCATTTTTCTTGGGCGGAAAAAGTTTTAGAGGCAGGCAAGAATGTCCTGATTGAAAAGCCAGCCGTTCTTACAACTGAAGATGCGCAAGCTTTAGCTTCGCTTGCGCAATCGCGTCGCTTGATTGTCATGGAGGCCTGGTGGTATCGCTATCATCCATTGATCGAGGCGCTGCGAACAGTGATTGCTTCTGAGGCGCTAGGAAAAATTCGACTGATTGCCTCGAGTTTCTCGTACGTGAATACTGATTTATCAGACTCGAGGTGGAAGGCTGAGTTAGGCGGTGGTGCACTCAATGATATGTTCTGTTATCACGTCGATTTTCTAAATCATGTCATGGGCATCAAGAACGAACATGTGGATTTAGTTCAGGCGTTTAGCCAAATTCGCCAGGGTGTGGATGCGAGCATCTCAGCAGAGTTGGTGACGAGCTCTGGCGCGGTGTGCCAATTGATGTCAGGCATTAATCGTCCGTCGATGTGTAAGACTTTTATTTTAGGTGAAAAAGGATCGTTAGAAATCCCTCATCTAAGAGTATTGCCCGAAATGGGTTCCTCAAAATTTATGCTTCACAATGCGTCGGGTACAACAACATACTCGTTTGAAGCGACAGACGCCTACTTGCTCATGCTGAAGGCTTTTGCAGAGGCCGTCATTCATAAGCAGGCGCCTGATTCTGGCGCCGAAGACATGATTGAAAATACAAAGTTACTCACACGTATTAGGTTGGCAAGTCAAGAACCTTAGCCTGCGTCAACGTTTTTATAATGTTGGCAGCGATGTCATCCGGGGTCATGCGATTGCTGATTCGAGCGCTGAGGTCTGTGCAATTTTTGTTAATTGACGCTGACTGCAGTATGTCGGTTACGGCTTCGTAAAAGTTTTCTGCGTTGAGTTGATGCGCTGGGATACTTGAGCCAAGCTGAAGGTTTCTAATTCTGGCTGCATTGTCCCATTGATCTCCTAACGAGGGTGTAATCAATTGCGGAATTCCTGCACGTGCAGACTCAGCGAGTGTTCCGATTCCGCCATGATGAACAATCAGTGAACAGCGCTTTAAAAGCGCCGGAAAATCATTGCAATACTCTAACCAAAGGACTGATTCGGGTAAGTGTTTTGGTAAAAGACTTCTGTCTTTGCATATGAAAATAGCTCGCTGATTTCCTTTTTTAATGGCGTTCAAGGCATGTTCAAAATAATCTTGGCAATGAAGATTGCCTGTGCCAAATGTACAGAGTAGAGGTTTTCCAGGTGTCGCTAAAAATTGTTCAAGGGCATCAGAAAAAACAGAAGGCCGAGTGCTTTCGTGAAAGATGAATTCGCCAGCGATTAAATTGTCGGGCCAGTGGGGTTCTTTATCACCAAACCACTGACTGAATAGCAGGGCATTAAATGAAGCAATGCAGGTGAATAGATCCATATAAGAGCGCACTGGAGGTAGTCCGACCAGAGCGCGGGCATGATTCACGGGGACGATTAACGGCATGTCTGAGTATTGGCGTTGCTGAGGATCTTCAGCGTGTTTTGAATCGACGGCATCTCCAAAAACGCTCGGGTATAAAGCGCCGCCAATGACTGAAACGGAGTTTGGGCGATGTGCTTGAGCAAGCCCTGCATTTGGTAATAAATTTTGATGGGCCAGGATGATGAATTTTTCATCTGGGTCATGTTTGCTGATGAATTGATCGATGTTATCGAGGTTCGGCAAAAACAACGTCAATGCGATATCCAGAAAGCTCTGATCGTTCCACAATTTATCGTTTTGTAGTACCATCAAATACTGCTCTTTGCTCCCGAGAGGGTAAAAATCTAAGCCAAATTGCTGAATGGTTTGCTCGAAATATGGGTTCGTAATGAAGGTCGTTTGGTGACCCATCTTTTTCAACGAAATAGCGACTTGGGCAAAGGGGTACACATCGCCGTATGTTCCAATGGTTGCTACGATAAAGTGTGCCATGTAAAACCTTGTTTGATAATGTTGATTTGATGATGCTGCTAAATGAAATTTCTAATGGCGACCATCGATTGATGTTGGTCTAAGCGCTGATTAAATTTTAATAGACACATATGACTGATACAAATTTTGAAGACTCCGTTCCTTTTCTGGTTGTCAGAAATCACGAAGAGCAATATTCGATTTGGCCTGTCGGTAGAGACATTCCCTTAGGCTGGGTTGATTGTGGTTTTAATGGCGATAAACAATCCTGTCTAAAGCACATCGAATCCGTTTGGACAGATATGCGTCCGCTCAGTCTGCGCAAACAAATGGACACGCTTGCCAATACTGTGGCAACAGAGAGCCCAGCCGCGTCAGAGCCTGCTGGGCCAGACTTGGTCGAGCGGTTGTGTGCTGGTTCACACAAGGTACGGGTCGTGGTGCGACCCGAAAACTCAGAGGTCGCTTTCACAGAGGCTCTTGAACGTGGTTTTGTTCAGATCGAGTTCACTGAGACGCAAGGTGGTACTGTTCTCGGGTTTCCTGTTGACACTGAGCAAAGTGATCTCTCTAAAGTGGGTGATAAAAAACGAAATGGTCAGGTAGTGATCGTAGGGACCCTCACACTCAATTTTCAAAAAGTCAGATGTGTCGCTACCATTGATTTAAAAAATTTAATGGGCGTGGGCAACTTAGAAATGATTCACTAGTAGTCTCTTGATCACTTGTTTAACAACTTTAAAAGCTCTTCAGGAGATTGACTGCTAGCGAGAAGAGCTTCAACTTCTTGCTCAGTCATGTTTTCCAGTTTATCTAAGTCAAGAGCTAGACTGCCCGACTCATTGCTCATCTTTGTTTGACTGTCGATGAGTTCAGATTGTTCAGCGATGCTGGGCGCACTAAAAAATAACCCTAAATCTACTGTCGCTTGAAATGTCTGCTTGATTTGACGGATAAGTTGAGCCGCGAGCAGAGAGTGCCCGCCAAGATCAAAGAAATTATCGTGAACACCGATTTGTTTGATTTTTAAGCATTCTTGCCAAAGCTTAGCTAGCTTTAATTCCGTGGGCGTTGAAGCATCAATGAATTCCGCTTCTAGTTCAGGGCGTTCGTACAACTCGTGCGCGCCCTGCTGAGCATCGGTGTGCGCAGCTGACTGAATGGCTTGTTCTTTACGCTGTTCAGGGTGACTCGTGGCGATGGTGATAGAGGGTAGGGGGAGCAGATCAAGCGCTTTACGAAAAGCGATCATGCCTTCTTTTGCACTAAAGTCAGGACCGACAACGTCAGCGCTTACGCTGTCTGTCCAGCGGTCCCAATTCATCACCATCCATGAGGTGGTGCTCTGTTGACGTTTAGCATTGACAAAGGCGTTGGCATAACTGCCCGCCATCGCATGTTTTGTTTGACCAATGCCGCCAATTTTTGCTGACAAAGAAGACATCAGGATACAAAAGTCTAATTGTTTTGCATCAACGTACTGGCTGACTTGCGCTAAGAATAGGCCCTGTGCTTCAAGGTACGTATGGCAATCACTAATAGTTAACTCGTTGATTAAACCAATCGGTTTTGAGTCGAGCATATCGTAGCAACAAATTAAACCATCCACTTCATTTGGCATTTGCTCTATAGCGCCTAAAGACTGCGCCAGTGTATCGGTGCGAGAGGGGTCTAGATATAGCGGAAATATTTGTGAGCCTGATTCTTCTAAGCTTTTAATAAACGCCATGACTTTGGCATTATTTTTGAAGTCTTGGTCTCTGCTACTCAGAATTAACTTGCCTTGAACTGTGTCTGCAAATGCCTGTGCGAATGCTTGACCCACGCCATCGAGTCCACCAAGAACTAAGTATGTTTTTTGATGCTTTATCTGATGCTGCAAAGGCGTTTGATCTAAAGGCAACGCTTGCAGGCTGAACTCCCAATACTGATTTGCTCGCAGAGCAGCGATACGTTGCGTACCGTCATGCATGAGCCACTGATAGATGTTTTGCACGGTCGGGGAGTCTAGTGCGTCAACGTCTAATAAAGAGCAGCGTGTTGTCGGTTGCTCGTACTCCAAGCTTGCGATCAGACCAAGAATACTGGCTTTTACGGGAAGTAGCTTGGCAGAAGCGAAGGGCCCCGTGACACCCTGGCCGACAAAGCGCAAGGCTCTATATTCTGCATCTTGAAGCGAACCAAGCGCTTTGGCAATGCTCAAGAAGTTATGCGTACTGTCAAGGTTCGATTGACTGCTTTCGTCTAGGTAAACAATATTATCAAAACGTTGTTCTGCTTTTTTGAGACTCGTGAACAGGGTCTCTAGTTGAGCCTGATTTTGAAAATCTAAAGAAAACTGATTCGATGAGATTTTCGTAAATCCTGTCTCTGCCGAGACAAGAATTATCTGATGCCCGTTGGTTTGCAGCTTAGTTTGCAATGCGGCAACTGTTGCGACTTGCGAACAGAAGATTAAGAACGTAGATTTTTTTTCAGTATAGGTATTCAGAAGTGCTGAAGATTTCCACGAGTCGGTATAAAACCATTTGTTTGGATCGACTTGTCTAGACGATAACGCGCGATCAGCTAGTTGAGTTTCTTTTTTAGTTTTACCAGCCTCGATCCAGTAACGTGTCCGCTCAAACGGGTAGGTAGGCAGTGAGACCTTAAAACGTTTTTCTTCTTGATAAAAGGTATCCCAATCAATAGGTTGGTGTTTGACCCACGCTTTTGCCAGACTGTTGAGCATGAAGTCTGTCGCACTGGTTGTTTCGTGCGCAGTAGGCAGGCTGTAGGAAACAGGTGCTGCAGTCTCGCCTTGCGCTTGATTTAGACGGGCTAATTGACCTAGCGTTTTGCCTGGTCCTACTTCTATCAACAGGACATTCTCAGTGTCATTGAGAATCGTTTGAATACCTTGACTAAAGGAAACGGATTGTCTGAGGTGCCTGCACCAATACTGTGGATCGGTAGCATCATGCTGAGTGATCCAAGTGCCACTTAAGTTGGATATGTAAGGGATGTTCGGTGACTTAAGCGTCACACTAGACAGAACTTTCTCAAATGATTTGAGCATTGGCTCCATCATTGAAGAATGAAACGCGTGTGATGTTCTTAATATTTGGCTATCGACGCCATGTTGCTGTGTCAGTAGCGATTGATAGCCTTCGACATGTTCTTTAGATCCTGAAACAACGCACAAGGCAGGGCTGTTTTCTGCCGCAATCTCGACAGCTAGATTTCGAGACTGAATGTCCTGTCGAATGCGTTCAGCCGACAGTGGCACAGACAGCATTGAGCCCGTCGCCATACCTTGCATGAGTTGACTGCGACTTGCGACTAATTTAAGCGCATCCTCTAAGGACAAGACATTCGCGATACAAGCCGCGACATATTCTCCTAAGCTGTGTCCAATCATTGACTTGGGCTGAACGCCCCAATGGATCCACAGCTTGGCTAAGGCATATTCAATTGTGAAGAGGCAAGGCTGAGTAATATAGGTTTCTTGCAGGTGTAAATTGGCTTGAGCGATTTCTTCTGCCTGAGGAAACAAAATGGTTCGAATATCTTTCTTTAGAAGCGGCTGCAATATTAGCGCACAGGCATCAACCGTATCTTTAAATGTTTGTTCATCTTGGTATAGCTCTTTCGCCATCCCGGCATACTGACTGCCTTGTCCTGGAAACATGAATACTGCATTGCTAACATTATTGTCTTCTGATAGTTGGTACTTCTCAGCTTTCAAGATATTCGCCGCATCTTGCGCCGATTGGCAGGTAAAAGCGAGACGCTGCGAAAATGCTTTTCTGCCACGCGCGAGCGTGCTGGCAACATCCGCTATGTTGATATCGGGATTGTGAGCAAGGTGAATCGCAAGATTTTTGGCGTAATCCGATAAACCATGCTTGGTCTTAGCAGACAGGGTAATAAGTTGTCGAGCTCGGCCTGGTGAAGAGGGCTCTGCAAGTGGTGCCTCTTCTAGGATGGCATGCGCATTCGTGCCGCCAACACCAAAAGAACTGATCCCCGCGCGACGAGGTTGCGCCGAACGCGTCCACGCTTGAGGTTCATGCACGACATAGAAGGGGGTTTTTTCAATTTGTAACTTTGGGTTGGGTGCTTTCCAATTTAGACTTGGTGGTAAGAGCTCATGTTCTAACGCCAAGGTCGTCTTAATCAAGCCAGCCAAGCCAGCTGCTTTATCGACGTGTCCAATGTTGGACTTGACCGATCCAATGCCGCAAAATCCAGTGCGATCGGTGCCAGTTCGATAAGCTTGTGTCAGTGCAGCAAGTTCGATTGGGTCACCTAACGGTGTAGAAGTGCCGTGTGCCTCGATGTAGCTGATCGAGTCTGGCTCGACTTCGGCCACTGCTAGTGCTTCAAGAATCGCCTCAGCCTGGCCGTTTACGCTCGGTGCTGCGTAGCCTACCTTATCCGACCCGTCATTATTAATTGCGCTTCCTCGAATCAGCGCGTGAATCTTATCCCCGTCATTAATTGCATCTTCTAGTCGTTTGACAATGATAACGGCGGCACCGTTTCCATCAATGAGGCCGCTTTGCGTTGAATCAAAAGGACGGCAATGTCTGTCCGGTGAATAGGCAGAGCCTGCTTCGTGTAAGTGGCCAACTTTTTGTGGGAGGTGTATGGTGATACCGCCGACTAAAGCCATATCAGATTGATATGTCAAAAGGTGCTGGCAAGCTAAATGTGTGCTGACTAACGATGACGAACAGGCTGTCCCGATATCAATGGCTGGGCCTTTGATATTCATACTGTAGGCAATGCGCGTGGGGACAAAGTCTTTATCGTTATAAATGGACAGCTCGAAGCCACCGACTTGTTCAAGTAAGTCTGGATTCGACATTAAGTTGACCGGGAGGTAAGTGTTCATGCCGGCACTGGTAAAGACTGCGATTCGTCCAGGATATTTCTCTGGGACGTAGCCTGCGTCCTCCATCGCCGCCCAGGCACATTCCATCAGGACACGATGCTGAGGATCCATCAGTTCTGCCTCGCGCGGGGCGATACCAAAAAAATTGGCATCAAATAATTCGACGCCCTCAAGAATCCCTTTGGCAGCGACGTAGTTTGGCAAATCGATCATCTCGGCGCTGACGCCGGCCGCCATCATTTCCTCTTTGTTAAAGAGTGAAATAGATTCTTTTCCAGTTTTAAGATTTTCCCAGAATTGACGAACGTCGGCCGCCCCTGGCATACGCACTGCTATCCCAACAATGGCGATGCATTCTTGATGTTTAAGAGATTCAGACTGATTCATATGCGCTTAGACCGTGACCGTTTTGTTGGAGGGCTTCTTGCCTAAGCTGGCTTTTCTGCGATCCGCATTTTTAAGCGTTGCCAGTTTTTGCTTGGCAACCCGGTCAGTAATTTGTTCAGAAATTGCGCTTTCATTTGCTGGGTCTTTAGAGGCAAACTCAACTAAGGTTTTAATCGTTGGATATTTGAATAGATCAATCACCTGACAATCTGCCGGTAGTATTGAGCCTAGCTTTTTAAAAGTCTGAAGGATCAGCAGTGAGTTACCGCCAAGATCAAAAAAGTTATCGGTTGGGTTGACCTGTGAGCAGCCCAGCACTTCGCACCAGACCTTCGTGATCGTAACTTGCAACTCGCTCTGTGGCGCGTGGCTGTCTTCAGTATCTATTTGCTCGTTACCGGGCGGTGGTAGTGCTT
The DNA here is from genome assembly GCA_943331855.1 of Bordetella parapertussis. Taxonomy (GTDB): domain Bacteria; phylum Pseudomonadota; class Gammaproteobacteria; order Burkholderiales; family Burkholderiaceae_B; genus Zwartia; species Zwartia parapertussis_H. The sequence goes on along the minus strand of CALQNE010000139.1, from coordinate 774 downwards.
TTAAATCAACTTTGCCGTGGCTAGAGAGCGGCATCTCGGTCACCAGCACGAAAGCCGTGGGAACCATATATTCTGGTAATTGAATTTTCAAGGCCTCGCGTAATTGTTGTGCCGTCAGACTCGCATCGCGGTGACAGCTGAAATAAGCGACCAGACGGATGACGCCGGGGCGATCTTCACGCAGCATCACTGCGGCTTCTTTCACCCCAGCAACTTGCGCCAAAGCAACTTCAATTTCGCCCAGTTCGATACGATACCCGTTTAGCTTAATTTGATGATCTTTGCGCCCTAAGAATACCAAGTCGCCGTTTGGAAGATAGCGAGCACGGTCGCCCGTCTTGTACAAGCGTGCGCCTGGGTTGCTTTCTGTCTGGCAGAAAGGATCTGGGATAAACGACGCCGCGGTGTGTGCCGGACGAGCCAGATAACCTCGCGCCAAACCCAGTCCGCCGATATACAAATCCCCTGCAATGCCGGGAGGTAATAGTTGTAAGTTGGTATCAAGCACATACATCCGCATACCTTCGATGGGCTTTCCAATAGGTACCAAGCCACGAACAGAGTCCTTAGTCTCGAATACGCAGCAGCCGACCACGGTTTCGGTGGGCCCGTACTCATTCACGATGCTGACCTGGCCACTGCTTAACCAGGGGTTCACAGAAGAGGCTTGCAGCGCCTCACCACCTAGCACCAAGGCGTGGGTGAGGGAGGTGTTGCTGAGCTTGTCGGTTTCTTGTAATGAATTGAGTATCTCAAGATGGGCCGGTGTAATTT
>CALQNE010000138.1 GCA_943331855.1 Bordetella parapertussis | reverse complement strand
CGAGCATGGAATCGGGACTGGCCTCTAGCACACGAGGAATAAACCGCTCTCGCATCAAAGCGCCCTGACCATAGCGTCCATTCGAATTAAAGCCATATCCGATCACCGGCTGACCATCTCGAATCACGTCGGTCACGACGGCGACTAGACTCAAGGTCATCTTTGAAAAATCAATATAGGCATTGCGAATATTAGATTTGATCGGGCGGGTAGATTCTCGGATTTCTGTGATTTTCATAATGAAGCTCGAAGGAAGACTAAAATAAAAGTGAAAAATTGTTCGCAGATCAGGCAATACGATACACTCAGAACGCACCTATAAACTAAAGCTTTCGCTGACGCTCACCAAAAGAACAACGATGACAACTGCTCAACAGGCTCCACAGCCACATCTGATCAAAATGCACGCGCTCGACAACGTTGCGATTGTTGGTAACGACGGAGGCTTACCCAGCGGCACAGTCTTACCCTCTGGCCTCGTGCTCGTCAATAAAGTACCGCAAGCCCATAAAGTTGCACTCATCGATTTTGCAGAGGATGCGCCCATTATTCGGTATGGCCTAACCATTGGCTATGCCCTCAAATCAATCCCCGCAGGTAGTTGGGTGCACGAGCGCTTGCTGCGTATGCCCGAAGCTCGTAACTTCGAAAATTTGCCGATCGCCACCGTCAAACCACCCTCAACTGCGCCGCTTGAGGGCTACACCTTTGAGGGCTATCGCAATGCTGACGGTTCCGTCGGCACCCGCAATATCTTAGCAATCACGACAACCGTGCAATGCGTAGCTGGCGTCGTTGAATATGCTGTCGAGCGGATCAAAAATGAACTACTGCCAAAGTATCCAAACGTCGACGATGTGGTGGGACTTGAACACACCTATGGCTGCGGCGTCGCCATCGACGCTGCCGAAGCCATCATCCCGATTCGCACCATTCGCAATATCAGTTTGAATCCAAACTTTGGTGGTGAAGTTATGGTGGTCAGTTTAGGTTGTGAAAAGTTACAGCCCGACCGACTCATGCCACCCGGTAGCTTTCCGATTAAGGATGAGCGTTCGACGGGTGTCGATACCGTCTGCTTGCAAGATGCGCAGCACGTAGGCTTCATGTCCATGATTGAAGCCATCATGAACGAAGCCAAGGTACACCTGCAGCGCCTCAATCAACGGACTCGTGAAACAGTGCCCGCAAGCGAGTTGATTGTCGGCATGCAATGCGGAGGAAGCGATGCGCTCAGCGGCGTCACAGCTAACCCCGCTCTGGGTATCGCTGCGGATTTGTTGGTGCGGGCGGGGGCAACCGTCATGTTTAGCGAAAACACTGAGGTGCGTGACGGCGTGGATCAACTCACCTCGCGCGCAGTCAACGCAACCGTCGCACAAGATATTGTGACGCAGCTTGAATGGTTCGACGGGTATCTAGCCCGAGCCAATGTGGATCGCAGCGCCAACACAACACCAGGCAACAAGGCGGGCGGCCTGTCAAATATTGTCGAAAAAGCCATGGGCTCAATCATTAAAAGTGGAAGCTCGGCAATTTCAAGTGTGCTACCTCCCGGCGAAAAACTTGCCCGCGATCAGCGTGGCCTGGTATATGCGGCGACCCCTGCCAGTGACTTCATTTGCGGTACCTTGCAGTTGGCTGCAGGTATGACGCTGCACATTTTTACGACCGGTCGAGGCACACCCTATGGGTTGGCCGAATGCCCTGTCATCAAAGTCGCTACTCGAACAGACCTTGCTCGTCGCTGGCACGACATCATGGATGTGAACGCAGGACGCGTTGCTGACGGCGAACTATCAATCGAAGAACTCGGCTGGGAAATTTTTAGATTAATGCTTGACGTTGCGAGTGGTCGAAAAACCTGGGCCGAGCACTGGAAAATTGCCAATGCGCTGGTCTTGTTTAATCCGGCGCCGGTGACCTGAGCCTGGCATGTCTGAGCACGTTCAATCGAGACACTCAGTCGTACCCGCCGCCGTGTTATTGGCGGCCGGCGAAGGTTCACGGCTAGGAGGCATCCCAAAAAGTCTTCTTACACTCAAGGGCCAATCGTTACTGACACGGCAGCTGGCGGCACTTCGTTTAGCGAAGATTGAGCAAATCGTTGTGGTCACAGGCTATTTTCACTCGTTGATTGAAGCGGAACTCAAAGACCAAGGCGTTGTCGTGATCCGCAATCCGACCCCTGAAGCAGGTCAACAATCTTCCGTCCGGCTGGGACTTGCGCAATTGCGCGACCCCTATGATTTCAGCTTCATTACGCTAGCTGATCAACCCCTGCTAGTTGCAGAAGATTTTCTTGAGCTCATCACTGCCTTTGAACAACGCAGAGCCACGGCCGAGATTCGTTATCCCCTAGTCAACGGGCAGCGCGGCAACCCGGTTGCAATCTCTAAAGAGATTATTTCAACCATACTGGCAGACGACCCAGCGGTGACTTGTCGCGGTTTTATCAAAGACCACCCGCAACTTGTTGATCAATATCAAACTACAAATGAACACTTTATAGTGGACATTGATACGGCCCAGGATTTATTAACCTTTCAAGCGCGCACGGGTTCTGAGTTAAAACGCCCTGCCTAAGCCCCTAGTCAGGTTTCATTCCCGCGCTTTTCACAATCTTCTGAACCGTTTCGTAATCCCGGTCGATGAATTTTTTAAATTCAACTGCGCCGTACTCACCCACCACGCCACCCAAACCTGCGACGCGTTGCTGCACCTCTTGATCCGCCAATACTTTTTGGGCAGCCTGGCTGTATTGCTCGATGATTGCAGACGGAGTTCCCTTGGGGGCGAACAAACCAATCCAGGATAATTGTTCAAAATCGGGCATTCCAAATTCGGCAACCGTCGGGATCGCCTCTGCACCCGGCCAGCGTTTCAGCGACGTCACTGCGAGCGCGCGAAGTTTTCCTGCTTTGATTAAAGGCATGGCTGCGACAAGTGATGACACCGCAACAGGAATTTGCTCGCCTAGCAAGTCTGTCAACGAAGGCCCTGAGCCCCGATAAGGCACCGAGGTCATTTTGACTTGGGCCGTAAAAAAAGTGTACTCAGCAGCAAAGTGACTAGCCGTACCAATTCCAGCCGTGCCAAAAGAAATTTCACCAGGTCGTTTTTTTGCATCCGAAATCAACTGATCAAACCCCTGATAGGGCGACCGATTCGGCACCACCACAACAGCAGGACCTCGCATCAACTCAGCGATCGGGATCAAGTCATCGAGTTGATACCCTGTATCTTTATAAAGCGACAAATTCGAGGTGTGATTATTGCCACTGACCAAAATTGACAAGCCGTCGGGCGCAGACCGCGCCACTGTTTGTGTCGCCAAATTACCGCCCCCGCCCGGCTTGTTTTCAACAATCACAGTGGCGTCTACAAGTGGACCAAATTTCTCACCCACGATACGCGCCATGGCATCCACACTACCACCAGCCGCCACAATGGCATAAAACCGGATCGTCGTCGCCGAGTGAGTCGGCAACGAAATACCCGATGCCATCAACAAGGCCCATCCTAAAAAGAGATGTCGTAAATTTTTATTTAAGGGCATCATGTCGCCTAAGCAGTTAAAGGTCAACCAGCAGCCCGATGAAAATCAGAGCCTCAGGCAATGAGGTGATCGTTGAGCAAGGTGCCGTAGCCCGACACCCTTTCATGTCCACCTAAAATATTCAGCATTGCCCACAATGCACAGCTATTCGTACTCAGAACAGGTTTCCCAGAATCACGTTCAAGCGCTTCGATGATATCCATCGTCATCCAATTGCCACAAGCTAAAAATATTGCATCTGCCTCAGCACGATCGGCCTGACGACCCAAGTCATACGCCGTTTGGGCATCCAGATCGCCCACCTCAATATTGCTCACGATCCCCATTGCCGCCTGATGCAATACGCGCACGCCGCTTGCCTCGATAAAGTTCGCAACGGTTTGATTCGTGGCTGCACTCCAGGGAGCCGCCAAAACGATCTGTTTGATATTCAAAACTTTAAATGCTTGCAGCATCGCAGTCGCGGCTGTGGTAGCGGGTTTGCCACAGGCCTTTTCGATACGCTGGCAAATTTCTTGATCATAGCCTTTACCCATTCGCGTCGAAGGCGCTGTCGCCGATAGCACCACCGCATCTACACGCGCATCGTTGAGTTTGCGTGTTTCGGTTTCAAGCTCAGCGACGATCTTGATGGTTGATTCAGGATCGATCTGGCTTAAGGTCAACCGAGCGCAATGCAACGACACCGATTCAGGTAGCACTTGAATAAACTCGGGCTCTTGCGTTGTATTGGAAGAAGGAAGCAACAAACCAAAACGCTGTGTCTTTTTAGTGGGTGTCATACTTTTATGCCGTATCGTCTGAACCACCAAAATCATCGCTCGCATCGGCGACGTCATAGCCACCCGATAGCTCGGGCGAGTCATACGCTGATTTAGGCGCTGGCTCATTGGCATAATAGTTATTCACCGTCGTATTCTCGGTATAACTGGCTGGCTGTTGATTATTGTGTCCGTTCCCTGAACCAAAGGCTCCGCCCGAGTTGTGGTTGCCCATCAGATTTTGAATTCCTGAGTACAAAAACGAGCCCGCCACAACCCCAGCGGCAGTAGTGGCAACCGTGCCGAGTACGCTCGAGCCCCAGGGCGCAGCGGCAGCGGGTGCAGCAGCGGCGGCAGTTGGCGCTGCGTTGGCAACAGGTGAACCCGCAACGGCTGGTCTTGCGGTCGCAGGCGCCGCATTCAAGCCTTGCGTTGCCGCACCGGGACCGCGTCCCCACGCGTGCGCATCCCCTAAAAAGCTCGTTTGTCCGGCTGGTTGCTGCCGCTCAAGTTGCGCTTGCAGCTCGGCGACTTTAGCTTGCGACTGCTGCAAGACAAAATCTAACTGCATTGCCCTTTGCACCAATAGATAACCCGCGTGTGGCTGCTTGGCCAACGCTTGAGCAATCAAGGCATCCGCCTCAACGTCTTTGGGGCCCACTTGCGCTTGGGTAAGTTGCGTGAGAAACGCACTTAGCATGTCACGTTCTTGAGTATTCATGGCAAACCTCGTTCAGATCAGTTACGGATAGCTATCTGACTGAGTATAGAGGTAGAGGTTCCATTAAAACGGTCATTTAACGAAAAATAGCACCAAGGTCCCGAACTACCCTTTGGACGGTTGCTTCTTACCACCCGAGGGCCCATGCCATGAGCGAGGACGCGGCGCCAGCCATATGACGCACGCGCCAATAAAAAATGTTCCCGAGATCACCATCATGATTTCATTGGTGGCGATCATCACGCTTTGGGTGCTAATCAGCCGATCGATCAACGCATAGCTTGTCTCAGTCGACACACCACTATCGAGTAACGTACGCAACAACCCACCGTCGCCATCGACCAAACCGACTAACTCAGCATGATTCACCGTGGCGTGATCATCCCAAACTGTTGCCATAACTGACACTGCAAAGGCACCCAGCAATGTTCTTGAAAAATTCAGTAGCCCCGCAGCAGACGCAGTGTCCTCCGCACTCACACTGGCCAGGGCCATACCAGAGGCGGAAATAAAGAAGAAGGGCATTCCCAAACCCATGATCATGAGCGGAAACACGATCTGCCAATACGTGAGATCCGTACTGCCTGTAAAACGCAGAGCAGTCACACCCGATAGCCAAAGCAAACCACCAAAAACCAGCTTTCTGCGATCAATATTTAAAGCCATACGTGCCACGAAAGGTGCCATGCATAAAGAAAAAGCCCCGGTCCACCCGATCGTTCGACCCGCCTGACCCGCGGTGTAATCCATATTCAGTTGCAACCACAATGGGGTCAACACATTCAGCACCAGGAACGATGAAAAACCAATACTCATTGCAACAACGGCGACTGCAAAACCACGATGTCTAAATACCTTGAGATCCACGATCGGATGCTCGGCAGTCAACTCCCAAATCAGAAAAGTCGCAAACCCGATTGCCGAGATAATGGCCAAGGTCACAATTTCAGTAGCCGCAAACCAGTCATGCTCTTTGCCAATATCGAGCATGATCTGCAGCGATCCCACCCAGATCACCAACAAAACCAAACCAACCGCGTCAATCGGCACACGTTTTAAAGGCTGCTCATAGCGCAGCAATAGCTTGCTCGCAAAATAAACCGAGATGCAACCCAGCGGTAGGTTAATAAAAAAGATCCAGGACCACGACCAATTTTCGCAAATCCACCCACCCAAGACCGGACCTGAAATCGGCGCAAGCAGGGTTGTCATCGACCAAAGCGCAACGGCCGCACCCGCCTTTTCTTTCGGAAAAATTCGCAATAACAGGGTTTGCGACAACGGCATGAGGGGGCCGCCGGCAAGACCCTGGAGCACCCGTGCCACCACCAACATTCCGAGCGAGGTAGAGAGCCCACACAGTATTGAAAATATTGCAAATAAACTCATTGCCCAGAGAAAGGTTCGGACCAGGCCAAAACGCGAGGCAAGCCAACCTGTCAGCGGCAAGACGATCGCTTCAGCCACCGCATAAGAGGTAATCACCCAGGTGCCCTGGCTGGTGGTCGCGCCAAGCCCCCCGGCGATGTTTGGCACCGAGACGTTGGCGATCGTCATATCCAGCACCGCCATGAAATTCGCGCCCGCAATGACAATCGCCGCCATCCAGAGCATTTTGCCTTCCAGCGGGACCAAATGCAGATCGTCAGCTGCGCGTGTGGTCATCAAAGCTTACCGGGTTGAGGTGTCGATGCGTACGGTCATGGATAGGCCAACCGTCAACGGGTATTTCTTCAACTCTTCTGGGTCAAGCTTGATACGAACGGGTACACGCTGCACCACCTTAATCCAATTGCCCGTCGCATTCTGAGCTGGAATAATGGCAAACGCAGAACCTGTGCCCCCGGCAAACCCTTCAACCGTACCTTTAAACAAGACCCCATCGCCGTACAAATCAGACGTTAACTCGACCGTTTGACCGATCTTCACCCGAGGCAACTGCACTTCTTTAAAGTTGGCGTTCACATGCATCAATTGCGTGGGCACAACGGAAAGCATGGGTGTTCCGGCCTGAACGCGTTGCCCAACTTGCACTTGCCGCTTGGCAATCACACCCGTCACCGGTGCACGCACGATGGTGCGCGCTTGATTGAGCTGCGCTTGTTCTGCTTTGGCACGCGCAACAACAACTTCAGGATTGTCCTCAACGGTCGTGCCCGCAATCAGGGTTTGGTTCATTAATTTTGCGCCACGCGTCACTTCAAGATTTGCGCGTGCCAAAGACAGATTCGCACGTGCAACGGCCAAATTCGCACTCGCCGCACTTGCGGCATTTTCAGCACGCGTTAACTCATCGCCAGAAACTGAACCTGATTTTTCTAACGCCTTGCGTCGACGCAAATCAATCTTGGCGCGATTGTCATCGGCTTGCGCCGATTCAAGCTGCGCCAACGCGCGTTGTTCTTCGGCCTCGCGTGCCAACACCTGCGCACCAAGTGACTGATCATTTGCAAAATAACTTTCAACGCGACGCACTGCACGGCCCAGTTCAGCCTGCGCCTGCAGCAAGGCCAAACGCGTATCCGCATCGTCAATCAAGGCCAGAATATCACCGGCTTGCACGGCCTGTGTGTCAGTCACGTTGACGGCTTTAACCGTCCCCTCAACTGCAGGCGTGACCTGGGAGATTTCGACCGCGGTGTAAGCATTATCAGTCGAGATAAACCGCGATCCATAAAAAAACCAATACGCCAATGCGCAACATCCAATGACAAGGACAGCGAATAGCAAACGCAACAGCCACGTTTTACGCTGTTCGGTCCGCACAGCCGACGCTTCTTGCTGTTTTGCGGTAAGGCTCTGTTCGGTCATAGTCGAGACGATATTAAGGGTTTTGTATTCGAGGACTGGTAACCACCACCCAGGGCGCGCACCAACAAGACATTTAAAGAAAACCGACGCGCTCTGAGATCGGTCACGCTGCGCAAACTCCAAAGCATGGTGTCTTCAGAAATCAACACCTCAAGATAATTCGATAAACCACCACGATAACGGTTGGCTGCGATCTGAAAGGCCTCTTGCGAGGCTTCAAGACCGAGCTCAGCCTGCTCAATCTGACCGCCTAAGGCCTTTAAGCTTGTCACAGCATCGGCAACCTCTTGAAAAGCCTGAATGAGCGTACGGTTGTAATTTGCCACGGCCTCATCGTAGGACGCCCAAGCACTTTTTAATTCGCCTTGCAAGCGACCACCCGTAAAAATCGGCAATGAAAAGGCAGGGCCGACACTGCCGAACACCGAACCACTTTGCCCCAGGCGATCAAGCCCAAGCGACTGCAGACCAATAAATCCCGCCAAGTTGATATTGGGATAAAAATCAGCTTGCTTTTGGTCAATGCGCGACGCTTGTGCTTGGGCTTGCACTCTGGCGGCCACAACATCGGGGCGACGGCCCAGTAACTCGGCGGCGACACGTTCGGGCAAACCAACCTCCGTACTCGTCAAGACTGTTGGGCGATTGATGGCGAGCCCACGGTCGGGCCCCGCGCCCAGCAGCGCCGCAATGCGATTGCGTTGTAAGGCAATTTGTTCTGTGAGAAGCAATAAGTCTGTCTTGGCCTGCGCGCCCTTGGCATCTGCTTCGCGCACGCCACCCCGAGTTTCAAGCCCATGGGTAAATCGCTCTGCAAACACAGTCACAGTTTTTTCACGCACCGCCACAGCACGCTCAGTCGCCTCGCGCTGTGCAAACAAACGGGCCAGCTCTGCGTAGGCTGAGGCGGTGGCGGTCGTCAGGATCAAAGCGGCCTGTGCCTGCTCAGCCACCCGCGCCTCAAGCTCTGAGGTTGCCGCTGCCAGTGCAGCGCGATACTTTCCCCAAAAATCGATTTCCCAGGTCATGTTCAGGGCAGCCT
>CALQNE010000137.1 GCA_943331855.1 Bordetella parapertussis | reverse complement strand
TGCCAGTCGTGCGCAAAGCTAATCATCAACTGATGCACGATGGGGCCCTGCAGCTGAAAGTGCGTATCTTGAGGCACCCGAGCATGGGTTACTGCCGTTAAAAACTCAGCTCGGATATTCATACCACCCGTAAACCCATGCACCCCATCGATGACCAGCAATTTACGGTGGCTACGCAAATTGGCATAGGCCAAACGCAAGCCAAATAATGGCCGCATAAAAAGCGCAGTGCGAACACCTCCTTTAGTGAGCATGTGAATGATCTGTGGTCGAGAATACTTTGCCCCCACTGCATCAATCAGCACCCTGACCTGCACGCCACGCGCTTGGGCTTGAATCAAGGCTTGCGCAAATTCAACGCCCAATACATCATGATCAAAAATATAGCTTTGCAAGGCAATCGAATGGGTCGCAGCACGAATCGCCGATAACATCGCGGGGTACGTTTCATCGCCGCCACGTAATATCTGAATCTCGTTAAAGTTCAGCACCTGAAAATGGCTGACCTGATCACCGAGCAGTTTCAACGTCGCGAACTGAGTGCCAGAAGATTCAGTCACATCCTCAACAGACACACGCTGGATCAGCTCTTCAGAATAAATCGTACCTGCTCGGGGCTGCGTGATCCGCTGCTTACGTACGCGATTGATACCCGCCACCAAATATAAAGCAGCACCAAAAATAGGCGAAAAAAGCGCTACACCCACCCAGGCGACGGCAGCGCGCACATCTTGTTTTGTCATGGCAGCATGTACCGCAGCAAGCGTACCCGCAAGCCCTGAAATAACAAATAAGACGTGTGGCCAATACTCAGACAGAAGTGCTTTCAATACAGTCATAAAAAAGGCCTATAGACTAGCCGTGCAAGCCCTACAAAGGCGCGAAATCAGCGCAAACATGCTAAAATCTTTGTGCTGTGGTGGACGTAGCTCAGTTGGTAGAGTCCCAGATTGTGATTCTGGTTGTCGCGGGTTCGAGCCCCGTCGTTCACCCCATTTCTCTCCCTATTCGCGCATTCAGCGGCCCGCCTTTTTACGCCAGGCCTGAAAATCAACCGTCGTCTGTGGGTCAGTATTGGGATACAAACCCATAATTGATCGCCCTCCCCTGACCTCTTCGGTTGCAAAATCTTCAAAAATCGTCATCTCGAAGGCCTCTGCGGCCAACTCTTCAACCAAGTGAGCAGGCAACACAATCACGCCATCACCGTCCCCCACGATGACATCCCCCGGAAACACCGGTGCATCGCCGCAGGCGATCGGCACATTGACATCAATGGCATGATGCAACGTCAGATTCGTAGGTGCTGACGGCCGCTGGTGGTAAGCAGGAATTCCAAGCTCTGCGATTTCAGCCGAGTCACGAAAGCCCCCATCCGTGACCACGCCGGCAACACCGCGAGCCATCAAGCGCCCAACCAAAATACCACCGGCCGAAGCAGCACGTGCGTCTTTGCGACTATCAATCACAAACACCGCACCCGCTGGGCACTCGTTAATCCCCTTGCGTTGAGGATGGCTACGATCTTTAAAGACCTCCATGGTGTTGAGATCTTCACGCGCCGGGATATAACGTAGCGTGAAAGCCTCACCCACCATATTTTTAGTGGATTTTGATAAACGCTGCACGCCCTGAATAAACTGATTGCGTAGTCCTCTTTTAAAAAGGCAGGTTGCCAACGTGGCGGTACTAATGCCCATTAGTTTTTCGCGCGTCGCGGGTTTGAGTGTGCTCATAATGAATGACTCTTAGTAAATATCGGGTTCAGAAACGGGTTTGCCAAAATCAGTGCGCAAGAAATCAAAGTCGCAGCCCTCGTTGGCCTGTTCGATATGCTTGGAGAACATCCAGCCATAACCTCGCTCGTAGCGTGGCTCGGGTGCTTTCCAGGCGGCTTTACGCGCAGCCATTTCGGCGTCAGAAATTTCTAAATTAATCGTGCGGGCCGGGACATCAACAGAAATCATGTCGCCATTTTTAACCAAGGCTAACGGGCCGCCTACATACGACTCAGGAGAAATGTGCAAGACACACGCGCCATAACTGGTACCGCTCATGCGCGAATCAGACATACGCAGCATGTCGCGCACCCCTTGCTTGAGTAACTTCTTGGGCATGGGCAGCATTCCCCACTCGGGCATACCCGGCCCGCCCTGGGGGCCTGCATTACGCAAAATCAAAACATGATCCGCGGTGACATCGAGGTCATCGCTGTCAATCACCGCCTTCATGGAGGGGTAGTCATCAAAGACCAACGCGGGCCCTGTGTGGCGATGCAAATGCTCGGGGCAGGCACTCGGTTTAATCACACAGCCATCCGGCGCCAGATTGCCTCGCAAAACAGCCAATGCACCCTCAGCATAAATTGGATTATCGACCGAGCGAATGACATCGTCGTTATAAACACCCGCACCGGCTAAATTGTCACCCAGCGTTTGCCCGGTCACCGTCAACGCATCCAGGTGCAAATGTTGCGTAATACGTGTCATCAAACCAGGCAAGCCACCGGCATAGAAAAAATCTTCCATTAAATATTCTTCACCGCTGGGTCGTACGTTGGCAATCACCGGAACGATCCGACTAAAACGATCGAAATCATCTAGGCTAATGTCACACCCTGCGCGCTTTGCCTGCGCAATCACATGAATAATGGCGTTCGTTGAACAGCCCATCGCCATTGCCACGGCAATCGCATTTTCAAACGCCGCGTGGGTTTGAATCTTATTGGGGGTCAGATCTTCCCAAATCATGTCGACAATGCGGCGCCCTGACTCGGCACTCATCCGCATATGATTTGAATCGGGTGCCGGAATGGATGACGCGCCGGGCAGTGTCATACCAAGGGCCTCAGCGATCGCCGTCATGGTGCTGGCCGTACCCATTGTCATACACGTACCGTGGCTGCGCGCAATGCCGCCCTCGATTTCAAGCCACTGCGTCTGATTAATTAAACCCGCACGGCGGTCGTCCCAGAACTTCCAGGCATCCGAACCCGAACCAAGCGTCTTTCCGTGCCAGTTGCCGCGCAACATCGGACCTGCTGGCACATAAATCATGGGCAAGCCTGCGCTCGTACCGCCCATCAGCAAGGCCGGCGTTGTCTTGTCGCAACCACCCATCAAGACAGCACCATCAATCGGATGGCAGCGCAGCAACTCTTCAACGTCCATCGCTAACAGGTTGCGATAAAGCATCGTCGTCGGTTTGACATACTGCTCGGCTAAAGATTGTGCAGGCAGCTCAATCGGCCATCCACCCGCTTGCAAGACACCACGCTTGACGTCTTCAACGCGTTGCTTGAAATGGCTATGACAAGGATTGATATCTGACCAAGTATTAATAATGCCCACCACCGGCTTGCCCGCCCAGTCCTCGGGACCATAACCCATTTGCATCGCCCTTGAGCGATGGCCAAAGGAACGCAAATCATCAGGGGCAAACCAGCGCGCGCTACGCAAAGACTCAGGGGTCTTGATTTTTGGTTTTTTAACTTCGGTGGTCATGCTCAGATCTCCGGGATAGAAGCGTGCAGTTTAATTATTCGGTTTTCAGACAAAGCTTAGCCTTAAATGCAGCATCATTTTCAAGTTTCCAAACACGACCGCCATCGGGCTGCACAAAGAAAGGGGGAATCTGCTTCAAAAAAGGCAGCGGACCAATGATCCATTCGTCACCGCGCACCCAAAATACTTTTTGGTCCACGGAACACAGGCGCGCCACAAACCCCTGGAAATCAATCAACGTTTGCTGACCGATCGCAGGGTTAAATTGTGCGGCATCCGCGAGCTCATTGCGCCAGTTATCGCGCTTGATAATCGTGCTCCACTGCTCAACCACCCATGCAGGCTCCGTCGCACCCGCATAAAACGCCAGATCGAACGGATAGCTACGCACATAAACAAAGACATCCGTTGGCGTTTTTTGCGCTGCTATCTGAGACCCCATTTTGTGAGCGGAGTCTGTTTGAATAAAACGAAATACACCCATCCCGATCACGCAAGCCAGTGCGGCGATCACAAAGTACGTCGCAATCGTACGAGGCATCCGTAGCGCCCAACGCCCACTTAAGGACAGTAGCAAGCCCTCAGCGATGAGAACTGCCAAAGGGGGCAAGACAGGCAAGATGTACCCAATCAGTTTTGAGGCAGGTATTGAAAAAAAGATCGCAATCAGCAAGAGCCAAATCAACATCAGCAAACCAGTCGATTGCGAAACGAGTGGCCAGAATCTGCGGTTCAGGGTTGCCAAAAGACCAAGCGACCAAGGCAGCGTCATCCCGAGCAAAATCGGCACGTAAAACCAGACTGGCTGCGGATTATTGAAGCCTTGGCTGACAAAGCGTTCGTATTGTTGGTGAATAAAAAAATACTGGAAAAACTCAGGAAACCTGCTTTGCATCGCCCAAAACCATGGCAAGGTCACCACTAAAAACATGGCGATCGCAGGAGGCCACAGCAGCACACCGAGTTTGCGCCAGCGTTTGGACAACAGCAACCAAAAGAACAAGACGCCACCTGGCAATGCCAGTCCGATCAATCCTTTTGCCAAAATAGCCAAGCCCGCAAAACAAGCCGCAGCCAGCGAAAAGCTTCGAAACGACATGCCCTGCTCGCTGCGTAATACCGCCTCAGCACCCGCAAGAATCGTCAGCGTAATCAAACCTGCGACCAGCATATCCAGGTTCGCGTACTGAGCGCCTCCATAAAACAAAGGTAGCGTACATAAGATGATCAGCGTCAGCGTCGCTTGTCGGACCCCACGATGCTTACGGATAAAAAAGTACAAGGCGATGGCACTTGACCAGGCCGCGAGCCAGGAAGGAATACGGACCGACCACTCGTGCGCCCCAAACAGCATCACCGAAAGATCAGTCAGCCAATAGAACAAGGGGGGTTTATGAAAATAGGGCAAGCCATTCATCAAGGGCACTAAAAAGCTATCAGCGCGCGCCATATCCCAGGCGACACCCACATAGCGCCCCTCATCGGGTAAATGCAAGTGACGCACCCAGGCTAAGCATCCCAGCCAAAATCCAGCGCCAAGCACAAGCCAGCGCGTTGTTTGTGGCTGCAACGCCGTTGTCCAGAGCCGGTGAAGTAATGTTTTCATGAGAGCAAGCGTTAAAAGACCGCCCTAATTGTAGGGCAGGCTTGAGGAGTCATGGTTAGGCGCTGCGGGCGCGCGCAGCCTCTTGCAAAACAGGCTTCAGATAGGTCAGAAATTTGTCTGGGTCTTCACTCATCGGAAAATGGCCCATGCCCTTCATGATTTGCCATTTTGCACCCTCAATGTTGTGTCCCAAAAACGCAGTGTCTTCAGGGGTGCACGAGTAATCGTATTCTCCGGTCAACAGCCAAAGTGGGCATTTTTTTGTGTCAATCTGCTTAACACGATCACGAATATCGCCGTCAGCCGTGTAAAAAAACAGATCACCTTTAAAGACACCGGGCCCACCTTGCATGTAATGCCAGAGCGTTTCCCATTTATGTTTGGCAGGACTTAGCGGGCCAATCAAGCCCGACACGATCCCTGCACTCACTTCGCCGCCGTGCACATCCGAGCGATGCAACCACTCAAGATCGTAATAAGGCTCGACGTGGGCACCAGACTGCAAGCCAATCGCTGCACCAAATCGCTCGGGGTGCTCTAGCGCCAAATGCAAAACAATGCGCCCACCGATCGAGCAACCCATCACAATCGGTTGTTCAAGCTGCATTGCATCGACCACCGATAAGATGGCCTCTGTGTAATCATGCGAAGACAGGCGATAGGTATTTTGTTGCCAACCCTCTGGCGGCGATGACTTGCCATGCCACGGCAGGTCAAACGCAATGATTCTAAATTGCTTCAACAGCTCAGTATCGTTCATCAACGCACGATACTGACGCGTGTCTGCGCCTGCGGTATGCAAACACAGTAGCGGAACACCGGTACCCGCTTCTTCGACATAGACACGATGGCTATGCCCATTTAAGGTCAGGTGCATATACCGACCCACAATCGGCTCAATCCAGACACGGGTTGTCATGCGCTCACCTCGCGGCCGCGTACGCTTGCCAACACATCTTTGAAATACAGCAGGTGCGACATGAATGGATACAAATCCCCCTCCATTTGCAGATGTTTGAGTTTAAGCATGCCCATCACATCATGAAAGCCGGGGCGCGGCAACAGCTCAAGAAATGCAGTCCAGCTGGCTTCGCTTGCTCGCAACGCGAAGACCCAATCGCCCATGGCAAAGGGCCCTTTCTTGACTGAACTTACGCGCCCCTGATCAATCTTAATGACATATTCAGACTGACCGACTTCAAGCAAGAACGAGGTTGAGACATGACGACCACGCCATACCAGTCGCTCATCCGCATTGACTTGCTCGCTCAAGGCTTTACACCACACTGCATCCATCATCGGTAGGCTCTTTATAGGATCGTATTATTTTTTGACAAGTGGACACTGGCTTTCAGACAACGGATTAAACGAGTCGTCTCCCGAAACCGTTTTGATAATTTTGTAGTAATCCCAAGGCGCTTTGGATTCAGCAGGCGACTTCACAGAGACCACATACGTGTCATGGATCAGCTTGCCATCTTCGCGCAACTTTGCGTTACGCGCAAAAGCATCGCGAATCGGCATCGTGCGTAGCGTTTGTATGACTGTTTTGACATCGTCACTACCTGATTTTTCAACGGCGCGCAGGTAATTCAAAATGGCTGAGTACTGACCTGCCTGCAAAGCGGTTGGCATCTTGCCCATTTCTTTGAAGAATCGCTGCGAAAACTTACGCGTCTCGTCATCCATATCCCAATAGAATGTCTCGGCAAAATTCATGCCTTGAGCCGCTTGCAAGCCTACGCCATGCACGTCGGCGATGCTCATTAACATGGCGACTAACTTTTGCTTTTTACCTAAACCAAATTCATTGGCCTGCTTAATTTCGTTTTGCAGATCACCACCCGCACTCGCAAATGCGACGGCATCTGCACCACTGCTTTGCGCTGAAATCAGATACGATGAAAAATCATTACCTGGAAATGGATAGCGCGACGAGCCAACCACAGAGCCGCCACCCTCTTTGATAAAGCGCATGCCATCGCTTTCAAGCGAATGACCAAACGCATAATCAGCCGTCACGAAATACCATTTTTTTGCACCCGCTTGTACTAAAGGCAAGGTGCCGACTTTCGCGAGGGCATAGGTGTCGTACACCCACATGACATTTGTTGCCTTACAGTCTGCGCCGGTAATTCTCGAAGCCCCAGCGCCTGTTGCCATGGTCATCCGGTTTTTTTCTTCTGCGATGTTCATCACGGCCAGCGCCACGGCACTGTTGCCAAGCTCTGTCACAACATCCACACCATCGCGATCAATCCACTCGCGCGCCCGAGCGGCCGCTACATCAGCCTTATTCAAATGGTCTGCCACGACCAGTTCAATTGGCTTGCCGGCCACTTTGCCACCAAACTCTTCAATCGCCAGTTTCGTGGCCAACACCGAACCTGGGCCCACGTTTCCCATATACAAGCCCGAAAGATCGGTCAACACGCCAATCTTGACCACCCCGCCAGAAATCTTTTCTTGTGCTTGTATGGGCGCGACAGCCAGTGCGGCCATGACGACGGCAGATAATAATGATTGCTTGAACATGAGAGTCTCCTGAATGATGTATTTTTTATATTTGATATCGTACTGCAAGGACGGCTCGCCCTAACAAAAACCTAGTCCATTCCAATCCCTGATTCTTTAATGACCTTCGCCCACTTAAGGGTTTCGGCCTCAATAAACGCCGCAAACTGTGCAGACGTTTCAGGCATTGGTACCGCACCAAGCTCGATAATTTTTGCCTGCACATCGGGTTGTTTGATGATCTCGACAATACTGGCATTGAGCTTATCGACAATCGGAGCCGGAGTTGCAGCCGGCGCCAACAGCCCAAACCACGACCACACTTCGTAACCGGCCACCCCGGACTCTTGAATCGTTGGCACCTCAGGCAATTGCGGGTTGCGCTGCGCTGACGTCACTGCAAGCGCTTTAAGACGTCCACTTTTCACCTGTTGAATCACTGAGGGCATATTGTCAAAAATCATTGAAATTTGACCGCCCAGCAGATCTGCCACTGCGGGGGTACTGCCCTTGTAGGGGATGTGTGTGATTTTGGTTCCACTCATTAAATTAAACAGCTCGCCTGACAGATGCAGCGTAGTGCCGTTGCCCGACGAACCATAGGTCAGTTTGCCCGGATTCGCTTTTTCATAGGCCATCATTTCTGCCAACGTGTTGAACGGCGCACTCGTGTTCACCACGAGTAAATTTGGCACCATGGCCGCACGGGTCAGAGGTACGAAATCTTTGGCTGCGTCATAGGGCATCTTTTTATACAGCCCCGGGTTAATCGATTGCGTACCAATGGTACCCATCATGATCGTATAGCCGTCAGGCGCCGCTTTCGCGACATACGCCGTGCCGATGTTGCCACCCGCACCAGGCCGATTTTCAACTACGACGGTTTGTTTAAATTTCTCGGTTAGCTTTTGACCAATCAGGCGTGCCAGAATATCCGTTGTACCTGCCGCTGGAAAGGCGACCACCATCGTAATCGAGCGATTGGGGTAGGCGTCCGCTGTTTGAGCCACGGCAGACGCACCGCTAACAAGTGTTGCCATTAGCCCCAGGCAAATGCGGTGTCCGATACGTTTGATCATGCTTAACCCCTATTTATTGAAATAATTTTTTTGCCGCTATTGCGTTCGCCTCGCAGGCGCGCCGCCGTTTTCACGGACGATACGTAACGGTTCGAACACCAGCCTGACGCAGTGGTGCCGCGAGCGTCGCAAACTCAACCAAGGCCTCGCGCGTTTGCGCAGGATCAATAATATCTTCAATCACAAACGCTTCGGCACTGCGCATGGGCGACGTCAACGCGCGTACGCGCGCCTCAATTTCAGCATGCTTAGCTACTGGATCTTGAGCTGCTTCGATTT
>CALQNE010000136.1 GCA_943331855.1 Bordetella parapertussis | reverse complement strand
CTTTCTCAACGCCCGCGCGTGCCTCTTTTGGTACATGTAGCTTGAGTTCTTGTTCAGCCATGGCTAACTTTAGGGTGAGTGTTGCGCGGCATTGTAGTGACCCACAAGGTCAAAAATGATGACATGTCATAAATCTGAAAAAATGGGGGTAAATATAGCCGCTAGCTTTCAGGGCAAGTGTAAGTGCTTCCGGTGCCGGTGCATTTGATCTATATCACTTGAATCAGACTTTGCGCGCAACGAGTAGTTGGCGGGCCATTTCAACAAAACCGGTGCCCCCTTCAGAAGGGGTTACAAACTTGGGTTGATGCGTCAAACGATGTAATTGTTTTTGAATATTCGCCACGCCCACCGAAGAGCTAAAAAACTCAAACATTGGCTCATCGTTGGGCGAATCCCCGATAAACAAAATCTGTGTGTCGTCGCCTTGAAGGTGAGTGCCGAACTCGCGGGCAAAGAGTGTTTTGGTCATGGATAACTTGTCGTAGTCGCCAAACCAGCCATTGACATGGATGGAGCTGACTTTGGCCTGTGCGCCGGCGCGTTTAAAAAGCGACACAATCTGTTGCACGGCCGCGTCGGGCAGTGGCTCGACGTCTTCACAAAAGTCGATGGCCAGGTCCGCTAGGCGATAGCTTTGGTCGCTCGCAAGCGCAGAGCCCGGCACGGTTTGCAAAATCTCAAGAGCGAGGTGGTCAAGTTTTTTTCGATTGGCTTCCAAATGTACCTGAGTGGCCCATTGGTGCGTTACCATTTTGCGCGCGCTGCGGTCGTAGCGCATGTAAAACGCGCCGTTTTCGCCGACCACAGCAAAAACAGGCCACATTCTGGCGATATGGTCGCACCAGCCGGCGGGGCGCCCCGTAATCGGGATCACAGTGATCCCAGCCGCCGATAACTGTTCAAGCGCTTCGTAGGCGGCGGCCGTGAGTCTGCCTTCTGTCGTGACGGTGTCGTCAATATCCGTCAACACAAAGCGAATCTGTTTCGCCACGCTTAAATCCATCGTATGAAGTGCTTGCATGGGGCTTTTCAAGGGTTTTGGAGGGCGCCGAGGGGATCCTGCTGAACGATTCTATAATAGGCGTCTACTGAAGCCCGTTTATTTAAACATCATGTCCGCCAAAATTTCACTCGCAAGCTCGTCTGACCCCGTACCCGCCTCTGCGATCTCGCCTGTTTCCGAGATCATTGACGAGCTTCGTGCCGGCCGAATGGTGATCTTGGTCGACGAAGAAGATCGTGAAAACGAGGGCGACCTGGTGATGGCCGCCGAGTTTGTGACCCCCGAGGCGATTAATTTTATGGTCACCCATGGTCGTGGCTTGGTGTGCCTGACGCTGACCGAAGAGCGCTGCAAACAGCTCGAACTCCCTTTGATGTCTGCGCGCAATGGGACCGCCTACGGCACCAACTTCACAGTCTCCATTGAGGCGGCTGAAGGCGTCGAAACGGGCATCTCGGTAGCCGACCGGGCGCGCACCGTTCAGGTCGCTGTGGCGCGCGATGCCAAAGCGCAAGATCTCGTGCAACCCGGGCATATCTTTCCACTGAAAGCAGTTCCCGGGGGCGTCTTGGTGCGCGCTGGGCACACTGAAGCCGGCTGTGATCTCACGCGCATGGCGGGTTTAACGCCCGCGGCTGTCATCTGTGAAATCCTCAAGGCTGACGGCACAATGGCGCGTTTGCCCGACCTCATCGAATATGGCCGTACGCACAAGTTAAAGATCGGTACGATTGCCGATCTGATTCAGTATCGCAGCGAACACGAGTCGGTCATCGAGCGCGTCGGCACACGCGAAATTCAAACTGCCTGGGGCACATTTCAGATGGTTGCTTACCGCGATACGGTTGCGGGCAACCCCCACATCGCCTTGATTTCTGGCGAGGTCGATCCCCTGCGCGAAACGCTTGTTCGGGTCCACGAACCCACCTCAATGCTTGACCTCCTCGATATTCACAGCGCCGGTCATACCTGGGGCGTGGGCGAAGCCTTGCAAGCCATCAAGGCGGCACCTGCCGGCGTGATGGTGTTTTTAAATTGCCAGGGTTCTGCCGAACATCTATTCGGTCAAGTCAGTGCTTGGCCGGGTCAAACCAAGCCCCCCGTTAAGCGTGAGTCGGGCCGCATGGATTTACGCACGTACGGCATGGGCGCACAAATTTTGCGTGATCTTAAAGTCGGTCAAATGCGTCTGATGGCGCGTCCTCGCAAAATGCCCAGCATCATGCCTGGTTTTGGTCTGGACATCACAGGCTATGACCATCAACATCCCAATCGCAACACATAGGAAGCACACCATGAGCCCCTTTACTTTAGAGCCAGACATGAACGGAGAAGGCTTGCACATCGGTATTGTGCGTGCCCGCTTTAACGAAGATATCGGCTTGATCGAGCTCGACACCTGCTTGCAAGAGCTTGAAGCACTTGGCGTTGACGAGCGCGACATTATGGTTGTGACCGTGCCCGGTGCGCTTGAACTTGGTGTGACGCTTGCCCGCATGGCCGAAACCTTTGAGTTTGATGCCTTGATTGCGCTTGGCGCGGTGATCCGGGGTGAAACCTATCACTTCGAAATCGTCAGCAACGAAAGTGCTGCCGCGATTTCTCGGATTGCACTGGAAACCGGTATTCCCGTAGCCAACGGTGTGCTCACGACAGAAACGGATGAGCAAGCCGAAGCGCGCGCAGCGGATAAAGGCCGTGATTGCGCGCAGTGTGCCGTTGAAATGGCTAACTTAGTCGCAGCGCTTGAGCCTGAAGCAGACGACGAAGAGGGCGAAGATCTTGAACAAGCCGACGCACGACGCTAATTCAGCGGGTGTGCAGCCAGTGCGCAGCGCGCGCCGGCGCGCACGCGAGTTGGCCTTGCAGGGGCTATACGCGTGGCTAGTCAGCGGCACAGATAGTTTGCAAGACGCAGGCGAGATCGAAGCGCATCTTCACGAAGAAGAAGAGTTTGAACTCGCGGACGCCGCGTGGTTTAAAACCTTGCTGCATGGCTCAATGAAAGAGGCGGGGGCACTGCGTGAAAAATTTGCACCCTTTGTTGATCGCCCGATTGTTGAGCTTTCGCCCATCGAGCACGGAATTTTGTTGATTGGTAGCTTCGAGTTGATTCATCACATCGAGGTGCCTTATCGCGTTGCCATTAACGAGGCGGTCGAACTTGCCAAATCCTTTGGTGGTACCGATGGTTTTAAGTTCGTCAACGGTGTCCTCGACAAATTAGCCGCTGAAACACGCGCAGCAGAAGCGCGAACCCCGGTGCGTCGCTGAGCGCGCTTGTGGCCACCGAATTTGATTTGATCGCTCGTTTCTTTAGCCGCCCTGTGGCCGCAGATCTGCTTGGGGGCGGCGATGATTGCGCCTTGTTCAAGGTCGCACCAGGTTTGCAGGTTGCCACGAGCACCGATCTTTTGCTCGAAGGGCGCCATTTCTTTTCAGATGTCGACCCCCGTTCGTTAGGGCATAAAGCCTTGGCAGTAAATCTTTCAGATTTAGCTGCGATGGGCGCGCGTCCAATCGGCTGTTTGCTTGGCTTGGCGTTACCGTCAATCGAGCTTGCATGGGCTGAGCAGTTTGCTAACGGCTTTTACGCGCTTGCAGATGAGTATGATTGCGCGTTGCTTGGTGGTGATACGACGCGTAGCCAGCAGGGGATTGCACTGAGCGTTACCGTTTTTGGTGAGATCGATCCCAGCCTGGCGCTGCGACGCAATGCCGCGCAAGTGGGTGATGAGATCTGGGTGTCAGGCGTGCTGGGTGCGGCCGATGTTGCTTGTCGGATGCTTGCAGGCGAAATCGCGACAAACACCGAGCTTTTAAACGCCACGCGCGCAGCACTTGAATGGCCTACGCCACGTGTGGCCCTTGGTCGGCAGTTGCGCGCACTTGCGCATGCGGCGATCGACGTTTCTGATGGCTTATTGCAAGATCTTGGGCATATCCTGAGCGCGAGTCGCGTTGGCGCAGAGCTGCAAGAATCTCAGCTGCCAGTACACCCCGCGTTAACTGGCCTGCCTCCCAGTGTGCTGAGCGCTGACGCACTGCGTCGGGCGGTGCTGGCGGGCGGCGACTTATACGAACTTTGTTTTACGGCGCCATCCAACCATCGCCAGCAGATCGAAAAACTGGGTGCCGCCCTTGATCTGAAGCTGTCGTGCATTGGCTTGATCCGCAAAGAGCCCGGCCTGGTCGTTTATGATCAAGCCGGCATTGCGATTCCCCAGCTCCCGCTTGGCTTCGATCATTTCAGGATTTGATATGACAGATGTATCAAAAAGACATCGCACCAGCTGGCCCAAGGCAGCGTGGGTGTTTTCTGATCCTGGCCGCATCTTAATGTTCGGTATGGGTTCTGGCTTATTGCGCCCCGGCTCCGGGACGTGGGCCACGTTGTTGGCCTGGCTGTTCTGGAACCTAGTGTCACCCGGTGTCAGCGATGTGTATATCGGCTGTTTTTTATTATTTTGTTTTCTCTATGGTTGCTGGGCCGCTGAGCGCGTGGGTAAGCAGCTAGAAGCCCCTGATCACGTGGGCATTGTGTGGGACGAATTCGTCGCTTTTTGGCTCGTGCTGTGGCTAGTGCCCCAAAGCGTGTCTGCGCAAGCGATGGCGTTTGTGTTGTTTAGATTTTTTGATGTCGTCAAGCCTCCACCGATTCGTCAAGCCGATGCGCGGTTTAAAGGTGGCGTGGGGGTGATGCTCGACGATTTACTGGCGGCAGGCTATACGCTGTTGGTGATGGCCCTTTTGATCCGCCTCGGCGTGTCGCTTTAATGTCTTCGTTTGAGTCACCCATCTAAGTTTAAGTAGGGACAAAAGCATGTCAACACAGATCGATCAACTCGCAACCGAGCTCGGTGAGCTTCTTTTAAAACACAAGGGCTTGCTGGCGACCGCCGAGTCATGCACGGGCGGCCTGCTTGCTGGGGCGGCCACCGCAATCGCGGGCTCAAGCGCCTGGTTTGATCAGGGATGGATCACCTACAGTAATGCGGCCAAGCAAGCACAATTAGGTGTCACGCCACAAGCCTTATTGCAGTTTGGCGCGGTGAGCGAAGAGGTCGCACGTCAGATGGCTGCCGGTGTATTGAATATGGCGCCACGCGCGACGCTGGCGTTGACCACGACAGGCATTGCGGGCCCAGGTGGTGGTTCACCCGGCAAGCCCGTTGGCTTGGTGTGGTTTGGTTTTGCACAACGCCGCCCGTCCGGGGTGATCGTGCACGCGATCTCAAAAATCTTTGATGGCGATCGCAAAGCGGTACGCGAAGCTTCTGTGGCGTTTTCTCTGATGTCGGGTCAGACCTTGCTCAAAGAGACTTGAGCAAGACGACAAGCTAGCGATGCGCGTTGATATCGTCGCGGGTTTGCCTTGCGACGGCCGCTGCGGCTTCAGTCCAGTGCCCAGCACCTTTGGCGTACAAAATCGCGCGCGACGAATTAATCATCATGCCCGTCTTTTGCGCGTTGCAGCCCGCCGCACAAGTGGCCGCAATATCGCCGCCCTGCGCGCCAATTCCCGGAACCAGTAAAGGGATGCTGTCGCCAACAGCCTGACGTACCGCGGCAAGTTCATTGGGAAACGTCGCGCCAACGACCAGGCCACACTGGCCAGTTTTATTCCATTTGTTTGCGACTAAATCAGCCACGCGCAAATAAAGCGGTATGCCATCACTGACTAAAAACTGAAGGTCAGATCCCCCTGGATTCGAGGTGCGGCACAAAACGATGACACCGCGGTCTTCCCACTCAAGATAAGGCTCAACCGAGTCTCCCCCTAGATAGGGGCTCACGGTCACGGCGTCGGCCTGGTAGCGTCCAAACACTTCTTGTGCGTATTGCGTTGCCGTCGCGCCAATGTCGCCGCGCTTGGCATCGAGCACCAAAGGAAGGTGAGGGTATTTTTCGCGAATATACGCGCAGAGGTCTTCAAGCTGCCCTTCGGCGCGCGCGGCTGCAAAGTATGCGATTTGGGGCTTAAAGCCACATACAAAGGGGGCCGTGGCATCAACGATTTGCTTGCAAAACTCAAAAATCCCCTTGGGGTTATTTTGTAACTCAGCCGGCAACCGAGGCATATCTGGGTCAAGTCCCACCATCAAGAGCGATTGTGATGAGGCCCAGGCAGCATTGAGTTTTTGGATAAAAGACATGGAATAAAAGAAAGGTAGAAAGATCGAATAACGCTATTGTGGCAGATAAAACAACGTCGCTTTCCTAGACTGGGGTGTTGGGGTCGACGACATCATCGGTAACTTAGGCTATAAATGGGCCTGCCCTGAACCCGCTCAGGTATCAAAATAGACAAAAGGAAGAGTGCGAATCATGCCAATGCTCAATGTACAAATTATGCAGGGTTACAACTCAGCACAAAAAACAGATTTATTAAAAAAACTGACTCAGTCTGTCGTCGATAGCGTCAGTGCCCCCTTGTCGTCAGTGCGCGTTGTGCTTCAAGAGATTCCACCCGAGCACGTGATTGTGGCTGGCGAAATTGGTCACGAGATGGTCATGATTACAGTGGGTCTGATTCACGGGCGCACCGATGAACTGAAGTCGGCGCTGATTGCTGCCATGGCCAAAGCGGTTGAAGCGGCGATCGGTGTAACGCCACAAAATGTACGCTCAATCTTGTTTGATCTGCCAACGACTGACGTCGGTGTCGCTGGCGGACGCACTGCAAAAGCGGCCGGGAGATAAGCGCAATGTCTTCAGTTTTATTGTATGAACAAGATGACTTAGGCGTGGTGACGCTCACGCTGAATCACCCTGAAACTCGTAACGCCCTGACAGGCACAGGCATTGTTGAGGCGATGCTTGACGCGTGCCACCGAATAGAGAATGACCCATCGGTGCGTGCTGTGGTCATTACCGCGACGGGTACGATCTTTTCGTCGGGTGGCAAGATTGATGAAATGCAACGCCAAATCGGCCCGGAGTTCGGTAGCGAGGTGTTACGCCAAGAATACCGGCACGGTATCCAGCGCTTGCCGTTGGCGATTCACCAGCTTGAAGTGCCGACGATCGCGGCAGTCAATGGCCCAGCCATTGGCGCGGGCTTTGACTTGACCTGCATGTGCGATCTGCGCATCGCCACCGATACCGCAACCTTTGCTGAAAGTTTTGTCAAAGTCGGAATCGTGGCAGGTGACGGTGGCGCCTGGTTTTTGCCACGCGTAATCGGCATGGCACGCGCAGCTGAAATGTCGTTTACGGGAGAGCCCATTGACGCCCAAACGGCGTTGAGCTGGGGGTTAGTGTCGCGAGTGGTACCGGCCGCAGATCTACTGAGCACAGCACGCACCCTCGCTCGCAAGATGGCGGTGAACTCACCTTCAGTGATGCGTATGACTAAGCGCCTGTTGCGCGAAGGCCAACAGTCCTCACTTTCAACGCTGCTTGAATTGTCGGCGGCTTATCAGGCGATCGCACATAAAACCCCTGAACATGCCGTGATTGTGAAAGACTTTATGGATAAAAAGGCGGCACGTAAAGCGCAGAAAGGTTGATTGCTTGTTAGTATGATTTGAGGTTGCGAGCGCTTACTTCCACTTAAGCATAGCCATATCTTTAGCGCAAAGCCCCATATTTTGGGGATTGCCAGTTATATCGTGTGACACCCAAAATAAGCCATATCAAACATCGACAAAGTTTTTAGATGGTAAAAATTGGGTGAATATATATGAACGGCAAGAAATTCCCATTATTGTTGTCATTATTTGTGTTTTGCGTTTCGGTGACGGTTTTTTTGTCCACGCTGTTTGTGTGGGCGCATGAAATTCAGACTCCATTACCTTTGGGAGATGGGAAGCTATCTAATATTCCAAAGAGTGGCTATTTGATGTCCTGTACCAACAATTTCCGTCAAGGTCCTGGAGCATCTAAGACGGGCAGCTGGGTATCGCGAGAAAGTTGGTTCCCAGATCGCAAGCCAATCGTAGAGGGTGAGATTCAGTGGCCAAACTCTCAAATAACTATTGCGGTACAAGGCCATAGGCGGATCGTACTAAGCAATAACTTGCCACAGCATGCCACGGGTTTGTTCCCCATTCAGCCTGGAACGAAGGCATTTGAGTTTGACCGAAACCCCAATCATATTGGCGAACAGCAGATTCTCTTAAGTTTGCCTGCTTTTCCTACCTTCGAGAATAAACCGAGTTGTGTACCAATGGGAATGATTGGCTTCGCTGTATCAGGAGTTGCTATTTTCAGTGCGCTTGACATAGGCGGCCGCGACGCTCCAGCCCATGAAATACAAGACCTTTGTAATGGCCATCCTGAAATGACAAGTCAATATCACTACCATAATTGGTCCCCATGCTTGGTAAGCGCAACAGCTAATGAGCCCGTAGGGTGGATGATAGATGGTTTCCCTATTTTGGGCCCAGTAGATGAGAAGGGTTACATTATTAAAAATGATGATTTGGACGAATGTCACGGGAGGATGGGAGACATAACAATTGCCGGAAACTTAGTGCGCTCATATCACTATCGTTTCACATTTGAATATCCCTATACCATCGGGTGTTTTAAAGGGAAGCCTGAGCGACCGCCTGCACCCCATAGGCGACCTTCAGGTTAAATCTGCATTGTCAGAAAAATATATTTTCCGGGACGATGATTATCCGGATCGAGTCGATCGGCTGTTGAAGTACTAGAACTGTATTTTGAGTCCTACATTTATCGCTTCGAGTGTTTGACGGCTTCTGACCTCAGCGGTAATGCCGGCATAGGCATAGGCGTTGTCTGCAAACTTTAGGGTTCCATATAAACTGGCCTGCACGAAGGTATTGCCCACGTTCGGGGTCTGGATGGTGGTGCCATAGCCAGCGAGGTTGGCCGTGAGTGTTGGGTTGATCAGCGTATTGGTGTCTGTCCCCACGGCGAGATTTGCTTTGTAGGTATAGGTCTCGGTCATCGGGTCTTTGGCATTTGTTCCTGTCGAGATACCGATCAGCCCTCTGGCGCCATTTGCGCTATAGCCGTTCAGACTCAGT
>CALQNE010000135.1 GCA_943331855.1 Bordetella parapertussis | reverse complement strand
TCATCGTCCAGCAGAGTGCTTGCGAAAGCCCGGCCAAGAAGACGAGCACCAGTGAGAGGTAGGACGAGGTCGAGAGCGAAAATAGAAATAAAGTTGCGGGCCATAGCAGACCGCCCATTAGAAGCAGATGCCCTCGTCGTCCGAGTCTTTTTTGTGAAACCATCCAGAGTCCGGTCACTAGCGCGCCGCACCCGGCCATTGAGGTCAGAAAACCATAGCCCTCGGGGCCCGCGTCGAGGATGTAGCGTGCAAAAAGAGGTAAGAATGAATAGCGGTAGGGCGCTACAAGAAGATTAAGCATTAAAGCAATCAGGAGCGGTAAAAGCACGGCGTGGTTTCCCCAGGCGTAGCGAAAACCGCTCAGTAGGCTCTGAATAGGCGATTCGTGTATTTGTGGTGCAGATTGTTTGACACCTTTGAGCTGAAAAAGTACCAATAAATCTAAACAATAAATAATTGTGATGAGGCAATAGGCGCCACTCATACCAAAAATCGGAATCAATAAGCCACCTAGGGCGGGGCCGGCAATGACCGTGATTTCGGTGGCAACCGAGTTCGTCGCGATAGCATTGTTTAAGTCTTCAGGCTCAACCAGGTCGGGTACAAAAGCCTGACGCGTCGGATTGTCAAGCGCCCAGATCAGGCTGCTCACCAACGAAATCGTCACAAGATAGGTAACCGTTAGCTGACCCGTCACCAATAGCACTAGCATGAGCGCCGAGTTCAAGCCACTGATCATCGAGGCGAACATTAATAGTTTGCGTCGATCCATGCGGTCTACTGCAACGCCCATCAGTGGGGACAACACAATTCCGGCCATTTTGCAGGCGGTCACAACGCCCACCATCAAGGCAGAATCGGTCAACTCAAGCGTCAGCCAACCTACCACGACTAAATCGGCCCAGCGAGCCGTAGAAGAAAGCAAGGTCGCGATCCAAAGCATACGAAAACTGCGATGACGCAGGGCGCTTCGCTGAAAGACCTGTACCAGAGGACCGACCATTTTTGTTGTGATTGAATTAAACAGGTGGGAAAACAGGTGAAATTCGTTTAAATCTTCTGGTGTTCAGTTTAGCGCGGATACACACTGCGGTAATATTTGCTTTGTACTGCCGTCGTCAAGGCAGTGGTAAAGCAACTAAAGAGTTCGCAGATGACTTTTCAATCTAAACGACCCCATATATTGATCGCGGGTGGTGGTATTGGCGGCCTAACTGCCGCCTTGGCTTTGTTGAAGCGCGGCTTTGATGTCGATGTTTACGAGCAAGCCTCTGAATTACGTGAAGTGGGTGCTGGTGTGCAACTTAGCGCCAACGGTGTGCGCGTGCTGCACGAGCTTGGCGTGTTGCCCGAATTTCGGGCGTTAGCCTGTGAGGCCGAGGGCAAAGAAATACGCCTGTGGAATACCGGGCAGGCCTGGAAGCTATTTGAGGTCGGGCTTGAGTCGGTTGAGCGTTATGGGTTTGGTCACTATTTGACGTATCGGCCCGACTTATTAGCAGTCTTGGCAGAAGGGGTGCGTCGCGAAAAACCAGATGCCATTCATTTAAATGCAAAATGTCGTGGCTTTGATCAAACGGGTCAGGGGGTCACGCTTCAATATGACAGCGGCGGCCAGCAGTACTCGGTGCAAGGTGACGGTTTGATTGGTGCGGATGGCGTGCATTCGCGCATTCGGCATGGTCTATTCGGGGATGACAACCCCGTCTATACCGGGATGTTGTCGTGGCGCGGTGTGGTGCCGATGGATAAATTGCCTGTGCATATGCGTCGTATGGTTGGAACAAACTGGGTGGGCCCCGGTGGTCATGTCGTGCATTATCCAGTGCATCGTGGCGAATATATGAATTTCAACGGCATCATGGAAGTCGAAGGCTGGCAGGTTGAGTCGTGGAGTGCGCAAGGCACACACGAAGAGTGTCACGCCACCTTTGCGGGTTGGAATGAAGACATCCATAGCATGATCAAACTCTTCACGACACCCTACAAGTGGGCATTGATGGGGCGTGAGCCGCTACCGCAATGGAGCGTGGGCCGTGTCAGTCTATTAGGAGATGCTTGTCATTCAATGTTGCCGATGCTTGCGCAAGGCGCTGTCATGTCTCTTGAAGATGGTTTTGTGCTCGGGCGTGCGCTCGAGGCCGCAGGAGATGATATTGAGCAGGGTCTAAAACGCTATCAGGCGGCGCGCATCGAGCGTACGACTAAGGTTGTGTTGGGCTCGGCCGAAAATGGTAAGCGGTTTCAAAGTCGTACCTTGGCGGATGCCGCATCCGCTGAAGAGTACGTCAACCGCGAATGGACGCCTGAAAAGGTGCGCGCGCGCTACCAATGGTTGTATGAATATGATGTCACTGCCGTACCAGTATAAAAACTAAAGTCTTCTGAAAAGGATTATTGCGATGACGCCTCGCTTTTATTACTCCCCACGTTCTTGCGCCTTGGCAAGTCACATCGTTCTTGAGCACATCGGAGCCGATTTTGAGGCGATCAAGCTTGATTTTCAGGCAAATCAACAACGCTCGCCTGAGTATCTCGCGATCAATGCAAAAGGCCGTGTGCCCGCTTTGGTGACTGATCGAGGCGTGATTACAGAGACGCCCGCAATATTGTTGTATCTGGCTCAGACATATCCAAAAAGTAGCTTGGCTCCCCTAGATGATCCGTTTGAACTTGCCCATCTACAGTCAGTGAATAGTTGGTTCTGTTCAACGGTGCATGTGGCGCATGCCCACGGCACACGCGGCCCACGGTGGGCGGACGATGTAGCCGCACAGCAGTCCATGAAAGCCAAGGTCGCACAAAATATGATCGATTGTTTTAATTTGATCGAGCGCGAAGTGCTTCGTGGCCCCTGGGTGATGGGACAGAATTTCAGTGTGGCAGATCCCTATTTATTCATCCTCACCCTCTGGCTTGCACCAAATGGAGTCGATGTGGCAATGTTTCCGCGCGTGGCCGATCATTACAAACGTATGTTGGCCTTGCCTGCAGTGCAAAAGATCGCACCATTGCACAATCTTTAATATTTTTGGTTTACACCAAAGGCCCTTTGTATGAAAAAAACAGATCTCTATAAAAACTTAGGGCTAAAGATTGACGGCAAACTCAAGCAGGCGGGTACGCCCGATCGTTTTGCGCAGGGTGGTGTGCTCGATCGTAAAGAGCAACGAAAGCTCGATCAAGAAAAGGGCTTGATCCCATTTGCGGTAAAACTAAATGCTCAACTCGCTGCTGAATTGCAAACGCTTGCTAAGGCGCGTGTGCTTGGCATGAACGAGTTGGTGGACGATCTGATTCGCAAAGGCATGGCGGTTTAAGCTTGGGCGAGGCCTCAATTTTTCACTCGAATTTTAAAAAAACTGACAAGAGAAAAGCGCTATGAACCTATTTAATCTTGAGGGGCAAGTTGCCGTTATTACTGGCTCGTCGCGCGGCATCGGAAAAGCGATTGCCGAGCGCATGGCCGAGCACGGGGCCAAAGTGGTGATATCGTCACGCAAAGCGCCAGCATGCCAAGAAGTGGCCGACGCAATCAATAAGCGTCATGGCGCAAACACAGCGATTTCTGTGCCTGCCAATATTTCGTCAAAGGCAGAGCTTGAAAATTTGGTCGTCGTCGCCAAGCGTGAGTTTGGTAAGGTCGATATCTTGGTATGTAACGCGGCCAGTAATCCCTATTACGGCCCACAAGCCAATATCGCAGATGATCAGTTTCGTAAAATTCTCGATAACAATATCGTCGCGAACCACTGGTTGATTAGTTATGTTGTCCCCGAGATGATCACTCGACGAGCAGGTTCCATCATTATCGTATCTTCGATTGGTGGCCTGAAGGGTTCGTCGGTGATTGGAGCCTATGGCATCAGCAAGGCTGCCGACATGCAGCTCGCCCGCAATCTGGCAGTGGAATACGGCCCGCACAATATTCGCGTCAATTGCATTGCCCCCGGTTTAGTGAAAACCGACTTTGCACGCGCTTTGTGGGAAGATGAAGCGAATCTAGCCAAACGTGTCTCGACCACCCCATTGCGCCGTATTGGTGAACCCGACGAAATCGCCGGCGCGGCTGTTTTTCTAGCCTCGCAGGCGGGTTCGTTTATGACGGGTCAAAGTTTAGTGATTGACGGCGGCGTGACGATTAGCTGAAGTGTTCAAACTAGTCGGCGCGGATGTTGTTGCTTTGAACCAGTGCGCGCCACTGTTTGATTTCGCCTTGTAAGAACGTTGTGAACTGCTCTGGTGTATTGCCCACAGGCTCAATGCCCATCGATTCCATACGAGCCTTAACGGCCGGGTCTTTAGCGGCTTCGTGAATGGCCTTGGCGAGTCGATCGATGGCGTGAGTGGGCGTGCCCTTGGCGACAAAGAAACCATTCCATTCAACCACCTGAAACCCTGGGTAGCCGAGTTCTTCGAAAGTGGGGACCTCAGGAAGCGCTTCCATTTTTGTTGCACCGGTTGTGCCGAGCGGTCGAATTTTTCCTGACTTCAAGTGTGGTAGTGCGGTAATTGGATTTGAAAAATACCCCGCTAATCTTCCTGCTAAGACATCGGCAATTGCTTGGGCGCCTCCTTTGTAGGGAACGTGCACCCATTGAATTCCTGCGTCGCGTTGAAGCATCTCTGCTGCTAAATGCGCAGCGCCACCGGCACCATACGAGCCATAGTCCAGTTTATTGGGATTTGCCTTTGCAAAATCCACGAGTTCTTTGACGGTTTTAAAAGGGCTTGAAGCAGGAACCACCAAAATAAGTGGCATGTTGATTGCCTGCGATACCGGGATCATGTCTTTGATGGGATCAAAAGGCAATTGACGCATCACGGCGTTCACGGCATACGCAAACGAATCATAAAAGACCGTGTACCCATCGGCGGGTGATTGTAAAACTGCCATCGCACCAACGACGCCACTCGCCCCAGGCTTATTCTCGATGACGATCGGTTGGCCCAGGAATGTAGACATTGGCTGCGCCAACATGCGTGCATTGGTATCCGAGCCTCCGCCTGGCGTGTAGGGCACGACGACCCGTATGGATCGATCTGGATAGGCTGATTGAGCCTGGGCAGTTTGATTTAAGGTTGAGAGCGCGCAGACGCTCGCCAACAACGCCAGATTTAGTTTGGCAGCAAGGCGTGCGAGATTAGTGAAAGTTGTCATGGTCGCTGTGTTAGTTGACTAGATTAGGATAGATATTATTTCTTTTAAGCACAAACTGAAAACGATTTGAATTGTTGTGCAGCATCATGACATACTTTTTTGCTCTGATAGGGCAAGGCTCGATTCTTTCGCAGCTTTGACAATCAGTTGGCGTAGCCATTGATGGCCTGTATCGTGTTGACTGCGCTCATGCCAATAGGCTGCGTATTTGATGCGTGGCAGACGAATCGGTGGATCAATAATTTGTAAGGGCAATTGCTCGGCAAATTTGACGGCGAGGCTGTAGGGGATCATCGCGATCATGTCGGTTGCGCCAACGACATTTGCGACGGTGCCAAAATTTTGCATTTGAAAAGACATGGAGATCTTTTTGCCTAAGCCGTGCAGGGTCTCGTCAATGACTCTGTTAGTGGTGTTGCCCCGTGCACCTAGAGTACGTGCATGAGGGATTGATAAAAAATCATTCAGTGATAACTGACTTTTGATCCGAGGATGATTGGTCTTTGCGATACAAACCATTTTGTCTTGAAAACACAATAAAGATCGTAGCGCAACGTTCGGATGAATCAGCCAGGCAAGTCGCAAATCCACTTCTCCGCTTTCAAGTAGTTCGAAAGAGCGTTCGGGATTCGGAGCTTTCACTTCAAGTTGTACATGTGGAGCCAGACTCCTCAGCTTGGACAACAGGTTTGGAACGAGCCTGAGTTCGACGTGCTCAGGTGCAGTGATCACAAAGACGCGCGTTGATTTTGTAGCATCAAACACGGTAGGTGGCCTGGTCAAGGCGCTGTAGTCACTAAGCATGTTACGTACCGAGCTCTCGATCTGGAGGGCCCGGCTAGTGGGCGTCATGCGACGCCCGGACCGTAAGAGGAGTGGGTCGTGAAACAGTTCACGCAGGCGTGATAAGGCGAGGCTGACTGCGGGTTGCGTCATGCCTAAACGCTCGGCGGTATTCGATACGCTGCGTTCGTTGATTAGCACGACAAATAAGTTTAGAAGTTTTATGTCGATATTATTCATAATAAATGATATTAGATATATCTTATAAACTATATATTATCTGAAACTTTGCTCCTACACTTGGTCAGCTTTGACGCTTTGGATTACAGAACCTGAATGAGCCGCCCATGAGCTCAAAATAATGACGTCAACGGAGACATTGACATGTGGATGACAAAACGCAGTATTTTGGCTTTAGTTGTGGGATTCGGTTTGGTGCAAGCAGGTACGGCGACGGGCCAGACTCAATATCCTGATCGTGCAATCAAAATGATTGTGGCTTGGCCGGCGGGTGGCGGTACGGATAACGTCGCACGACTCATCGCTAAATTCTTGGGTGAACGGCTTAAACAGCCCATCGTCGTCGAAAATAAATCCGGCGCGAGTGGCGTGATCGGAACGGAATATGCCGCCAGAGCGGCACCGGATGGGTACACAATCCAATACACGGTCGCTGATTCGCATTCGATTAACCCCCACGTTTTCAAAAACGTATCGTTTGATGCCTTGAAAGACTTTATCCCAGTGGCGGTGGTGGGCAGCATGCCCAATGTGCTCGTGGCAAACAATTCCGTCCCCGCTAACAACATGGCCGAGTTTTTAAAGCTCGCGCGAGCTGAACCCGACCGCTTCACTTATGCGTCTTGGGGTATTGCGAGCGGTGCACATATTCGGACCGAGGCCTTTAATAAAGAGGCGAAAATTAAAATTCGGCATATTCCATATCAGGGCTCAGGCCCTGCGTTTGCTGCCATCGTGGGCCAGCAGGTCGATGTCATGATGGTGCCCTTGGGCTTGGCTTACGCGACGGCGAAAGCTGGCAAAGTGAAAATATTGGGTGTCGATACGCTAGAGAGGGTGGCTGAAGCCCCTGAAATCCCAACTTTCACAGAGATGGGAATCCCTGTGAGCTTGGCCTTTTGGCAAGGCATTCTCGTTCCCGCTAAAACACCGCCTGAAGCTGTTGCCAAACTCAACCAAGAGATGAATGCCATGTTGGCGGATCCAAAAGTCAAGCAAGCTCTGCTGGGCGTTGGCGTCAATGTCCGTACGGGCGACTTGCAATCGCTTGCACAATTAAATACCTATATGAAAGATGAGTATCAGCGATGGGGATCGGTAATTCGCGATGCTCAAATTATTGAAAAATAGGCACAGTAATCGGAGGCTATTTTGGTAACTAAAAAAACGAGCGCACGCAGCGGTGGCGCCATGGGTTTTGATCTTAAGAAATTGAGTAGAGTTGAGCAGCGCGTCAAACAGGATATTGAGCAGTCAAAATATGATGGCGCTCGAATTCTGGTCGCTCGCCGTGGAGAAAAGGTACTCGACTTGACGATTGGCTATGCCGAGCGCGATACCAAACGCGTGATGCAGCCTGATGCGGTTTTTAGCGTCATGTCGATCTCTAAGGTCATGACGGCGATTGCTTTGCTTCAGTGCGTTGAGCGTGGCGATTTGAGTCTTTTGACACCCGTCGCACAAATTATCCCTGAGTTTGCAAAGCGCGGTAAAGATAAAGTCACCGTGGGTCAAGTTCTGACGCATACGGCCGGACTTGGTATGGCTCCGGTTGCCTTGCCAGCAGATGAGATCGGCGTGTTGGCAAAAAGCGTAGCGGCGATTTGTGAGCTGCCTCTCGAGTCGACGCCTGGTGAGCTGGTGAGCTATAGCGCGATGACAGGGTTCACGATTCTTGCCGAGATCGTTCGCCGCTTGGATGCCAAAAAACGCAATTTCAGAACAATCATGGCAGAGGATGTTTTAGACCCATTAGGGATGAAGGATGCCTCGTTTGGTTTGCCTGATCGACTTAGAAAACGTCGAGTACCGGTCATTGTTCGCGATGACGATGCGCCTGAGTTGAACCGCAAGTTTTTAGCGGCTCGGGATCAAGTAGTGACTGCTGAGACGGAGCTTGCATCGGGTGGCGCCACCTTTGCCACTGCGGATGACATCTTGAAGTTAGGTGAGGCCTTACGCTTAGGCGGTGCGTTAAACGGCAATCGCGTGCTCTCGCCCGCCACAGTTAAATTAATGACGACAAATCAAACGGGTCTCAAGCCTAACGGAATGATGAACTCCTCAAGGGCCTTGCACAGCATGGCGCCGTTCCCGGCATTTTTAGGTCTGGGGTTATTTTTGCGAGGCGAGGGCTTGTTTCCTAGTCATATCGCGTCCTTAGCTTCACCTGGAACATTTGGCGGGTGGGGTTTAGGTTCGATGGGATTTTGGGTAGATCCAGAGCGCGAGGTGACGTTTGTTGCCTTGACCTCGGGCGTCATGGAACGCATTCGTAACCTGATTCGTTTTCAGGTAATCGGCGATATGGTTCTTTCTTCGCTTGTTGAAAATTGATTGGGTAGCCTGTAAAGATGAATAACGATTCGATTACTGTTTTCAAAGGCGACACCAGTCGTTTAAAGAATGTCATTCCGATTCAAGAGCGGGTTGAGCCGAATTTTTATCAACAAGAAGTTGCACGCATTTTTAAGAAAGCGTGGCTAATTGTTGGTAGTGCTGAAGACCTGGTCGAGATTGGTGCCTATAAGGTTGTAGATGTTCCTCCTTTAAAGGCTTCGCTAGTAGTGGTTCGTTCTGATGATGGCAAGATTAGAGTTTTTCATAACGTTTGTCGTCATCGGGGCGATAAGTTGGTGCACGATGAGCATGGTTGTAAAAAATCATTTACCTGCCGCTTTCACGCCTGGACATACTCAAATAGTGGCGCGTTGACGGGTGTGACAGACTCCACCCAGTTTTTGGGACTTGATAAAGACAAGATGGGCTTGGTTGAGGTTAATTCTGAGGTTTGGGAAAACATCGTCTTTGTGAACTTTGATAAAAATCCACGTCAAACGCTTAAAGAATGGTTGGGCCCAATTTATGATCAATACACTGGGTTTTCTGCTAATCG
>CALQNE010000134.1 GCA_943331855.1 Bordetella parapertussis | reverse complement strand
CCGCTTGCGCGGCCACCACACCCGTTGCGATGGCTTGTAGTGTTTGCGTGGGATATTCGGTTGACGCGCCACTTGCAAGAGGCAGGTTTGCGGTGCCCTGTGCCAAAGATTGGCGCATCAACGCGGGGCCAGGCAAAATCAGGCCACCTTTAAAGGTTTTGTCGGGGCTCAGGGTATCGATCGTGGTGGCGGTACCAAAGGTGGCCAAGACTAACGGGGCTTTCTCGTCTTGAAAATGACCCGCTAAACCGAGTAGCGCAGCCCAGCGATCGGCACCAAGTTGTGTCGGCTTGTTGTAAGCGTTGCGTACGCCCAAATCTTCGACAGAAGGTAAAGTCCATTGAATCGGACAGCCCGCTTCGGCAAGCGTTTGCTCAATCATTTGGGCCACCACATGCCCGGCCACGTTTGCACCACGCGCTTCGCGCGGTTGTACGGGAAGTGTGCTGAGCCATTTGCGCAGTGCATCGGGCAGTTGTGGCAGCGGGCTTAACGCCATGGCATGAACAGCGGCTTCGCGCCCCATGGTGGGGTGATGCCAGCCGAGTTTGATGCGGCTGTTTCCAACGTCGAGTAATACGATCATGGTGCGCCTTTAAGTATTGCGGCGGGTTCAGTAGTTGGTGGGCGCTTAATCGAAACGTCGCCTACCAGTACGGGCACCACCGCGGCTTCGGTCTGTACAAGCAGCCGTCCGATGGCGTCCGTGCCTTGCGCAATCCCGATGTGCAAGACGCGTCCGTGATCGACGACCTGTACAGACTGCGAAGCCAATACGTCGACTGAATGAAACAAATCCTGAAAGGCAGCATAACCTGTTGTGGCGTAGACGTCTAAGGCCTTTTGCCAAGCCTGTGCGATCGTGCTGACGATCTCACTTGCGCAAAGGCCGACGTTGTTGCTCGCTAGAGGAGTTTGTGCGCAGGCCATGATGTCAGAAACATCAGCGATTTCGCGTTGAAGCTGCGCTGAAAGGGCTTGTGCACCGCGCAAGTTGAGCCCGATTCCGATGATCACGCAGGGATGGCGCGCACCGGGTTGTTGCGCGGTTTCGACCAAAATCCCGGCAAGTTTGGCCGAGCCCCATTGCAAGTCGTTTGGCCATTTAAGGGCCAGGTTTTGACTGGCGAGTGCCCCGAGGCGTGGTGCAAACAGTTCTCTGAGCGCTACGCACGCAGCCACACCGAGCGCGGGGGATAACCCGGGCAGCTGTGCCAGCGGGATGTTTGGGCTGAAGGCGCACGAAAACATGAGCGTATCGCCGGCGGTGTTTTGCCAGGGTCGCGCGGCGCGCCCGCGTGCCGTTTGTTGAGTGTGCGCACCCAACAGCCAAGGCATGCCTGGCGCTGCACCGAGTTTGATACGCTGACTCAGATCGTCATTCGTTGAGCCCGTGGTATCGACCCACTGCACCAGACCAAAATTGGGCAGTGTCTTGCCCAAGCGCGCGGTCAGCGCATCGGGCGCAGGAAGGCGAGCCGTGTCGTCGGAAGAAGTTGAGCCAGTCATGGCAACCATCTTACCAATGTCTAGGCTGGGTAAATATTCATAGTCTAAGATGGCAATATCGCTAAACTCAATTTTGGATCAAAGCCTTGGCAGGGTCTCAACGCATCACGTCTGCAACAATCTTGACGGTGGTCTATGACGGCACGGTCTGCAAACTCGCGGGCGACTGGAATGTACAAAAGCTGTCGGCACGCGGTGAAGTTGTGGCGCGACGAAAGGCGTTGACGCAAGTCAAGAACGGAGCGCGCTGGGATTTATCTGCCATCAGCACCTTGGACGCCGTTGGCGCGCAGTTACTTTGGCAGGCCTGGGGCCAGCGAATGCCTGCGGACATGGTGGTGACCTCAGGCCAGCAGGCTTTGCTGGATGTCTTGGCGCAGCATCCGATTGAGGCAGCTCCCGCCCCGCAAGCAGTGAGTTGGTTGGGGTGGCTTCGTGCCATCGGTCATGGTGTTTATGTTGCCCTTGAGCATGGGCGAGAGTTGCTGTTGCTGTTGGGCGGGCTGGTCTTAAATCTTGGCCTGTTGATTGCACACCCCTCGCGCGGGCCTTGGCGAGAGATTTCTGCGCAAATATTTCGGGCGGGTGCACAAGCGTTGGGTATTACGACACTGGTGGGATTTTTGATTGGCGTGGTGTTGTCGTATCTGTCGGCCCAACAACTTGCCACGTTTGGTGCAGGCCAGTTTATTGTGAAGTTGTTGGGGGTTGCGACGGTGCGCGAACTGGGCCCGGTACTCGCGGCAATTTTGGTGGCAGGGCGTTCGGGCTCATCTATCACGGCACAAATTGGGGTGATGCGTGTCACCCAAGAATTGGATGCCATGCAGGTGATGGGGATTTCGCATGGACAGCGCTTGATCATGCCTCGTGTGATCGCGTTGGCAATCGCGATGCCCCTGTTGGTGTTGTGGACCGATGCGATGTCTTTATTGGGTGGCATGTTGGCTGCCAAATGGCAATTAGGGTTATCGGTGGTTTGGTTTTTTGAACGCTTGCCCGATGCAATTGGTTTGACGAATTACTGGATTAGTGTGATTAAAGGCGTGACCTTTGGTGCCTGGATCGCGTTGGCGGCGTGTCACTTTGGGTTGCGGATTGAGCCCAACACAGAAAGTTTGGGACGTGGCACGACGGCTTCCGTGGTCACTGCGATTACCGGTGTGATTTTGATTGATGCGTTGTATGCCATTTTGTTTAACGAGATGAAGCTTTGATGACAAGCGCTGCGACTCCGCTCATCGATGTGCAAGATCTGACGACTGCGTTTGGAACGCACGTTGTGCACGAGCATCTGAATTTAAAAATATTTCCAAAAGAAATTCTGGCACTTGTCGGGGGCTCGGGTTCGGGCAAAACGACCTTGTTACGGCAGATCTTGGGTCTTGACCGACCCCGCAGCGGAGTCGTCAAGGTGTTTGGCCGCCCCGTACACGAGTACGTTGGGGCAGACCGTATTGCGTTGACGCACCGCTGGGGCATGTTATTTCAGGCAGGTGCCTTGTTCTCGGCACTTCCGGTGTTCGATAATATTGCCTTGCCCCTGCGCGAAATCCATCATTTGCCTGAGGATTTAATCCGGGATGTGGTGTTGATGCGCTTGAGCTGGATGGGCTTGACGCCACGCGATGCGGCGTTAATGCCCTCTGATTTGTCGGGAGGCATGATTAAGCGCGTGGCCCTGGCCAGAGCGCTTGCACTTGATCCCGAATTATTATTTTTGGATGAACCCACCGCGGGTCTTGACCCGCAACGCTCGGATGAGTTTGTGGATTTAATTCGTGTCCTGCATCGCGAATTAGGTTTTACTGTCGTAATGGTGACGCATGATCTGGATACGATTGGTGCCTTGGCCTCGCGCGTCGCGGTCTTGGCAGAGAAGCATGTTTTGGTTGAAGGGCCTTTAGAACAAGTGATGCAAACACAACATCCATTCATCGATGCATTTTTTCATGGCGAACGCGGCGTGCGCGCGCTAGGGGCCCGCGAGGCCAGGGGAGTCAATCATGGAAAACCGTAGCCATGCTTTGTGGGCGGGCTTGTTTACCTTGCTGTTGATTGTGGCCGGCGCAATGGGTGCGGTGTGGGTCAGTAAAAAGAATATTCCGTTAATGCCTTATGAGCTTGTCGCGACCTCTCCGGTAACAGGGTTGTCGGTGCAGTCGGCCGTTCGTTATCAAGGGGTGCCGGTTGGGCGCGTCAATTCGTTACGCTTTATGCCCGACAAGCCAGGCCAGGTGCGGATTTTGATTGGTGTAGATCCTAAAACACCATTAACCGAATCAAGCTGGGCCGAGATCGTGACCGCGGGTGTGACGGGGATTTCAAATATTGAATTGCGCGACGATGGCAAATCCCACAAATTACTCGTTTCCTCGACGGCAGACTTGAAAGATATCCCGATTCGTCCGAGTTTTCTTGAGCGTGTTGCGGGACAGACGACAAATGCCTTGCCTGCAATCGATCGTATCCTGACGCAAATCGAAAAAATCACAAGCGATGAAAATATCGTGGCTTTACAAAAAAGCTTGCAAAACGTCGCGCAAGTTTCTGAGCAGATTAAGCTGTCTGTTGTGGCGATGGATCCGGGCTTGAAAAAAATCCCCGAGATGGTAGATCGCTTAGTTGAGACTACCAAGCGGGTGGATGAGGCAGTCAAACAGATCACAAGCCTGGCCGTGTCGACGCAAGAGACCGTCAAATTATTGAATGCCCCCTATGGCCCGATGCAATTGGCTGCGCAAAGTTTGCAAAGCATTCAAGACATCGCGGCGCAGTTGCGCGCTTCAACCTTGCCTGAAGTCAGCATGCTCTCAACCAGCATGACAGATGCCGCACGGTCATTTTCACTGACGACCCGCCAACTTGGGCAAACGCCACAGTCGCTAATTTTTGGGCCACCGCGTGCGGTGCCTGGCCCGGGTGAGCCCGGCTTTGCAGGCTTTGGCACTACGGCGCGATAAAGGAACTCAGTTCATGATCCACCATATTTCTTTTTTATTTTGTTTGGTGCGCCCAGTTTGGCGCGTGCTGTTGCTCTCGACCCTTGTTTCGCTTGCAGGTTGTAGCCTGGGTCGTAGTGGTGTCGCTCCGCAGCAACTGGATTTGGGCGCGAGTGCGATGGCAAGCCCAGTGATTGCGGTTCAACACCCTCCGATTGCCGTACCGTCGGCCACGGCAGCTTCGCTATTAACCGAGACCTTTGTGATCTGGCGAGTGGGTGATGCGGGGCAACCGCAGGCCTATACAACCTATCAATGGGTGGCGCCACCCGCGCGACTGGTGACGCAACGTTTAGTGGATCGTTTGTCTTTGCAGGGCGCGGTGCTGCAGCAAAACGCTGTGGGTGATT
Organism: Bordetella parapertussis; assembly: GCA_943331855.1. Taxonomy (GTDB): domain Bacteria; phylum Pseudomonadota; class Gammaproteobacteria; order Burkholderiales; family Burkholderiaceae_B; genus Zwartia; species Zwartia parapertussis_H. Next base: position 4,417 of record CALQNE010000134.1, on the reverse strand, counting down.
TGCCGCAAGTCAGATTGAACCTGCAACGCTTTGAGCAAACCTTTAGTGCGGATGGCAGTACAAGTCAGGGTCAATTGATTCTTCAGGCAATCTTGATCAAAGGCGCTAAGGTGATTGATCAGAAACTGGTTGATATCAAAGTGCCTGCCCGCACCCAAGACGCGCTAGGCGGCGCCCAGGCACTGCGAGAAGCGACCGACCAAGCCGCTGAACAAGTGGCACAATGGTTGACTGTGCAGCTTAAGCGCTGATTTGATTTTTATTGATTATTTATTGAACCTCAACGATTCACCATGCCTGCTTATACCGAAACGACCACTTTTGACGGCCTAGCCGGTTTGATTGATTGCGCGCTTGATTGGCCAGAGGGCCCGCCCACAGGCTGGGCGTTGGTGCTGCATCCGAATCCTGCGCAGGGCGGCACGCGCGATAACAAAGTGGTGACGACGATTGCCCGGGCTTGCGTGCAGCAAGGTTTGTTGGCGCTTCGTCCCAATTTTCGTGGCATCGGCAGCTCGGGCGGTACGTTTGATCATGGCAAGGGCGAACTGCTGGATATGGCCGCCCTGGTTGAACAGTTTCGGGTGCGTTATCCAGAAATTGCTGTCAAGCCGTGGGTATTGGGTGGTTTTTCGTTTGGCACCTCAATTGCCGTACAGCTCTATGCCAAGTGGGATCGTCTAACCAAGAATTTGCCCAATATTGTGATTTTGACGGGTTCGGCGGCGCTGCGGTTTCGTCATAGCGAGGTCAAAGCACCTGAGGATGCCTTGGTGATTCATGGTGAAGTCGATGAGGTCGTGCCCTTGTCCGAAGTGATGGATTGGGCGCGTCCACTGGGGATGCCGGTTGTGGTGATCCCTGAGGCGGGGCACTTTTTTCATGGCAAGCTCTTGATATTGCGGCAGTTGGTGCAAACGCGTTTGATGGCGCTTTAAGGGCCTGCGAGCAAAGTGTTTCAAGATGTTGTGAAATGCCCCAGACTAGAGTGAATTCTCTATAATGAGTTCTTTCATTGGCGGCTGCTTTTTCATGACAAATCCACTGATGTATACGGTGCAAAATACCGCACGCTCGGTTTTCTTCGCCGCAACGATCGTGCTGCTCGGTGTTGTTTTGATTACGCCGCCGGCAGCGCTTGCTCAAACTTCGAGTAACGCTGAGACCAAGACTGAGCCAAAAGCCAAAGCAAAGGGCGAGCCCAAAGGCAATGCTAAGGGCACCGAAAAAACCGCCGCGCCTGCTGCACCCTCGGCTGCTGCGGTGTCAGCCACCACACCGCCTTCGCTCTCGCCGATTCAAGTGGGCGAGTTGTCTAGCGTGCCAGCGCCTGCCGTTGCGGCCAAAGCCTGGATTACGCTTGATGTCACCAGTGGTCAGGTGGTGTCTTCGTCAAACGCTGATCAAAAAATCGAACCAGCCTCACTGACAAAAATCATGACGGCCTATCTGGCCTTTACGGCGCTTAAAGAAAAGCGGTTAACCCTTGAGCAAGACGCCACTGTGTCGCAAGTTGCCTGGAAAACCCGTGGCTCGCGCATGTTTATCGAGCCGCGCAAGCCGGTCTCGATCGATGAACTCATCAAGGGCGTGATTATTCAATCGGGTAACGATGCGTCGGTGGCGTTGGCTGAAGCGATCTCGGGTACAGAACCTGCGTTTGTGAAACTCATGAATGAAGAAGCTCAGCGCATGGGCTTAACCAACACCACGTTCATGAACGCAACGGGCTTGCCTGATCCACAACACGTCAGTACGGTGCGCGATCTTGCTTTGTTATCACGCCGCATGATTCAGGATCATCCAGAATATTTTCCGTATTATTCAATGCGCGAGTTCACCTACAACAAGATCAAGCAGCCCAATCGCAACCGTCTGTTGTGGGCAGACCCTTCAGTGGACGGCATGAAAACGGGTCACACCGAAGGGGCGGGCTCTTGTTTAGTGGCCACGGCAAAGCGTGGTGATCGCCGTGTGATTACCGTGCTAGTCGGCTCAGATAGCATGGCTACCCGCGCCGAAGAAAGTCTCAAACTTTTAAACTGGACCTTCCAGAATTTTGAGACGATCAAAATCTTTGATAAAGCGCAGGCCGCCGTTGAGTCGCAGGTGTGGCAAGGTAAAACCGAGCGCACCAAACTTGGCGTGGCTGAACCGCTTTGGGTGACGGTGCCGCGCGGTAAAGCAGGCGATGTGAAGCCGCTTGCCAAACGCCCAGATCCTTTATTTGCACCGCTTGCTCAAGGCCAAAAAGTGGGCACACTTAGCTTGATGCTTGACGATAAGTTGCTGCGTACTGAACCGCTTGAAGTGATCGACGCGGTTGAGCGTGCGGGTGTGGTCGGTCGCTGGTATGACTCGATCAGGTTGTGGTTTAAATAGTACCAATAGAACAATTCGCGTAAATGCGGCGCAGTTAAACACTTAAACACAGGAAGAATGTAATGGTTCAGAACATGTTGATTCAAGGCGTCTCGGGCGACCCAATTGTTTACCTGAATGGCGCGTTTGGGCCACTGTCTGAAGCTAAGGTTTCGGTACTAGACCGCGGTTTTATTTTTGGTGATGGCATTTATGAAGTGGTGCCGGTGTATCACGGCAAACTCTTTCGCATGAAAGAACACTTGGCGCGTCTTGAGCGCAGTCTTAAAAAAATTGATATTCAACAGCCCATGACGCTTGTTCAATGGGAAGCCTTGGTGAAAGATTTGCTCAGCCGTTCAAGTGAAAAAACTTGCATGGTGTATTTGCAAATCACGCGTGGCGTGGCCAAACGTGATCATGCCTACCCCGTACCTTCGGTCACGCCAACGGTTTTTGGTATGGTGGCCCCCATGACACCGCCCACCGCAGCCGTGCGTGAAAAAGGCTTGCGTGCAGTCAGCATCCCCGATGAGCGTTGGCTGCACTGCGATATCAAATCGGTATCGTTGTTGGGCAACGTGTTGGCCAAGCAAGCTGCAGTGAATGCGGGCGTCGATGAAGTCATTCAGTTTCGTGACGGCAACTTAACCGAAGGCGCTTCGTGCAATATCTGGGTGGTCAAAGGCGGCAAACTCATTGCGCCCTTAAAAGATAATCTTGTGCTTGAAGGGATTCGGTATGGTTTGCTGCAAGAGCTCACCGCTGAAATTGGTGTGCCGTTTGAGTTGCGCGTAGTTAAGCAAGATGAAGTTATAAATGCAGATGAACTGATGATGTCGTCAGCTACGCGCGAAGTATTGCCAATCGTTGAGCTTGACGGCAAGCCTGTGGGTCAAGGTAAGCCGGGCGGCGTTTACCAACGCCTGCGCGCAGCGTACGACGCACGTATTGCAGCGTTGGCTTAAGCCGCAGCAGCACACATGACGCAGCCTGAAAACGAATCGCTGATTGAGTATCCCTCTGATTTTCCGATCAAGGTGATGGGCAAGGCGGGCCCTGATCTGGTCGAAGAACTCACAGCGATCGTGCTTGAATACGATCCAGGCTTCAAACCTGCAACGATTGAGCGGCGGCCCAGCAAGGCGGGCAATTATCTTGGTTTGACCTTCACGGTGCTGGCAACCTCGCGTGCGCAGTTGGATGGTTTGTATCGGGCGCTACATGCCCACCCGTCGGTGTCGGTGGTTTTGTAAATGGCTTGCCAGTGATTCGCAGCTGGCCGCGCCCCACTGAATACCAGCCGGTGTGGCTGGCGATGCAAGAATTTACCAATGCCCGCACCGCCACCACCCCTGATGAGCTCTGGTTGGTTGAACATTTGCCGGTGTATACGCAGGGGCAGGCCGGTAAGCCCGAGCACCTGTTGAATCCAGGCAACATCCCCGTCATCAAAACAGATCGTGGTGGGCAGATCACCTATCACGGCCCGGGTCAGATCATGGTGTACATCCTAGCTGATCTTAAGCGGTCAGGGCGCTATATCAAGCAATTGGTGTTTGAGATTGAAGAGTCGTTAATTGCGACACTTGCCGCCTACAACATTGATAACGCTTGCCGCAAACCCGGTGCCCCCGGTGTGTATGTGCCCGGCAAGCACGACTTAGCCAAGATCGCGGCCTTGGGCATTAAGGTGAGGCAGGGTTGCACGTATCACGGCTTGGCGCTGAACCTTGATCTGGATCTGACGCCCTTTGAAGGCATTAACCCTTGTGGTTATGCAGGATTGCAGACCGTGAGCATGGCAAGCTGTGGGGTGAAGGCGCAGTGGGACGAGGTGGCACAAAACCTGGCGCAGCAAATTATCAAGCGCTGCGGGCTACAGATGGCCGAGCTTTAAAGGCCCCCCGATTAAGCGCCGTCTAGCGAGTAAAATGTAGTCTTAACGCTTAGGAAATCGCCGTGACGTACGACGCAACGCAAAAACAAAAGGCACAAGATAAAGTTTCTCGCATCCCCATCAAGGTGGTTGCGGCTGAACGCCTGAAGAAACCTG
>CALQNE010000133.1 GCA_943331855.1 Bordetella parapertussis | reverse complement strand
TCAGCGGGCCAAAATCCGAAATCGACGTCGAGTTCACCAGGCCATCAATTTGGCCAAATTGCTGCAAAATCTGTTGCGCAACATCATCAACGCTTTTACGGTCTTTAATATCAAGTGGCAGCGAAATCGCTTGCCCGCCCTCAGCAGTAATTTCAGTTTTCAACGCCTCCAGTTTTTCGACTGAACGCCCCGACACGACAACAATCGCAGCTTCGCTTGCCACGCGACGCGCGACCGCGGCACCCAAGGCGCCAGAGGCCCCGACTACCCAAATCACTCGGTTCTCTAATAATTTTGCCATCCTATACACCTTGTTATTTTTTTGTTCGATCATGCCATAATAACTGTTAGATAAAGTCCTTGGGTTCGCCCCAAAGCAAAATACTACCGGAGACCCTCACATGGCGATGATCAGCTCTATCACCGAAGCCCGCAGTAACCGTCGCGAACGGCCGATTCGTTCGGCCCCAGGCGTGTCTGGTGGTCACATTTTCAGAAGTGACTTGATCCCCGAAACCGGCGACGCTGAATCAGACACCCCAAACTGCAAGCTAATCGAACAGCAAGCTCATGGGGTGTTGCAATCGCATTTTCATATCGTCGATCAGTTTCAAATTATGGTGGCGGGTGGTGGCTTGTTGGGCAAGCATCAGGTCTGGCCTTACACGGTACATTTTGCGGCTAAGCATACGGGTTATGGTCCGATCACGGCCGGTGAGCAAGGCCTGCATTACATGGTATTTCGCTTAGGCAAAGACGCTGGTGCAGGTTATTTGCCTGAACAACGTGGCGAAATGAAAGACCTTCCGCGTCGCCATGTGATGGGGCCTCCCGTCGGCTGTTTAACGGATACTCAACGTTTGGCACTCACAGGCACGGTTGAACACAAGGCGATTGCGTTACAAGCCGACGGTTTATTTGCAACCGCCTATCAGGCGCCTGCGCAACAAACGATTATCGGAGCCGCACCCTCGACGGGACGCGGGCAATTCGCGTACATCGCCGCGGGTTCAGTTCAGTTTGGTGGGCAGACACTCGAAGCGGGCACGACGATCTTTGTCGCTCCGAGCGAACCTTGCATGGCACTGACCACAGGTCCACTCGGTGCTGAGATCTTGCTGATGCAGTTTCCACACAACTCAGTACAGTCTGTGCAATAACCGACAGGTCAATCCGCGGCTTATTGTGTGAGCTGAAGATTAAATGTTTTAGCGACGCGTTGCCACTTGTCGAGCTCGGCGCGTCTAAAGGCATCAAGCTCTTCTGGGGTCGAAGCAATAATCTCGCCATTAAACTCACTGATTCTGGCGATGACCGTCGGTTGTTTTAAGGCGCTCACAAATGCCTGATTCAGGCGTTGAATAATGGCAGGTGGGGTACCAGCAGGTGCGTAAATCGCATTCCATTCATAGCTTGCGTAACCCGGTACTCCTGCCTCAGCAATCGTAGGGATATCAGGAAAAGCTGCCGTCCGTTTGTCACTGCCGACTGCAATGACGCGTAACTTACCGGCACGCGCGTGCGGTAACGAGACACCGATGGTAGAAAACATCAGCGTCACCTGCCCAGACAGTACATCCATGATGCCTGCTGACCCACCTTTGTAATGAACCGCCTCAAGATGTGTGCCGGTCAAGGCATTGAACAACACACCGGCCAAATGTTGAGCGCCACCCGGACCTGAAGACGCATAATAAAGTAAAGGCTCTTTCTGCTTACCGAGTCGGATCAAATCGGCAACCGTTTGAATTTCATTATCAGCACGAACAACCAAAATATTTGGTACGCGTTGTACATAGGTAATTGGTGCAAAATCTTTCAAAGTGTCGAATAACATCTTCGGTTGCACAGCTGGGTTTTGCGCGTGATTCGCCGCATCAAGCATGATCGTGTAGCCGTCCGGCGCCGCTTTAGCAACAAGGGCTCCCCCGATCATTCCGCCCGCACCACCCCGATTTTCAACCACCACATTCTGGCCGAGTTCTTTGGCCACCTCAGGCGCTAACAAACGCGCGACTAAATCAGCGGTTCCGCCTGGCGGATACGTCACCACCAGGGTAATCGGGCGCTCTGGATAGGCAGCACAAACCGGCAGCCCTGCACTCGCTAACAAAACCAATGCCGTAGTGAGCAAAAGCCCGTTAAGTTTGTTTGTTCGGGACATCAAGGTCTCCATCTTTAAATTGCCTCATGGCTTGGGTGCGATTCCAATTTTCATGTCCAAGCTTACTATGGAACGGCGAGTTTGAATCGGCTTTACGACTTGGAAAAGCACTTTGCCCGACTCAGATAGACTATCATTCCTAGTCATATTTCCATCTCTTCCCTAGATAAGGTTATCGACGATGGGCATTACTTCGGTCCCTGTTGGCCTGGATGTTTTACAGGCGCGTCTTGAACAAGATCTCGCTTGGCTTGAACTGCCGGCCAAGCGCTGGGTGGTTGCGCGTGAGCACGCGGGTCAACCCGTCATCGAGGTGGCCATCATCGGCGGTGGGATGGCCGGTATGGCGGCGGCGGCCTCACTGACGCTGACGGGCATTGAAGCGATCATCTTTGACCGCGCACCTTCGGGTTTCGAAGGCCCGTGGGTGACAAGCGCTCGCATGGAAACGCTTCGGTCGCCCAAACAACTGACAGGACCCGCATTGGGCTTGCCAGCGCTAACCTTTCGCGCTTGGTTTGAAGCCCAATTTGGTCTTGAAGCCTGGGCGACTCTCGACAAAATCCCGCGCACGCAGTGGATGGATTATTTACGCTGGTATCGCAAAGCTTTGAAGCTTGACGTTCGCAATGAGCATCACGTCACGCACATCGCTCCACTTGCAGACGGGTTGGTTCAATTAACGATCGACACGCCAACCGGCGCACTCACGCTCTACGCGCGCCGCGTGGTTCTGGCAACCGGACGCGACGGTCTGGGCGGGGCGTATGTACCCGATATCGCCACAACACTACCTCGCGCGCGCTGGGCGCACTCTTCTGACCCTCTGAATTACAACTCCCTGGCTGGCAAGCGCGTCGGGGTTATCGGGGGTGGCGCCTCGGCTATGGACAGTGCCGCCACCGCGCTTGAAGCAGGTGCGGCCAGTGTTGACCTATTGATTCGACGCGATGATCTGCCAAGGGTCAATAAAGGCAAAGGCGCCGGTAATGCGGGAATGATCACAGGTTTTGTCGACTTACCTGATACCTGGAAATGGAAAATCAGGCATTACTTGGGCGTCGAACAAGTGCCAGCACCCCGCGGCAGTACCCTGCGTGTTTCGAAGCACTCGAATGCTCGCTTTAATTTGAGCTGTCCCATCGAATCAATCGACGTGCACGAACAAAGCTTGAACGTCCAGACGCCACGCGGTGTCTTTGAACTTGATTTTCTGATTTTCTCGACCGGCTTCAAAATCGACTGGTGGGCACGTCCTGAATATGCGGGTATCGCGCCACACGTCCTAGCCTGGAAGCACCGTCAGCTTGAACTGAGCGCGCCCCCTAGCCAAGAGATGCTCGACTCACCTGATCTGGGCCCTGCGTTTGAGTTTAAAGAGAAAACACCGGGTATCTGCCCAGGGCTCTCGAGCATTCATTGCTTTTGTTATCCTGCTGCGTTGTCACATGGAACCGTATCGGGCGATATCCCGGCAATTAGTGAAGGCGCTAAACGTCTGTCCGCGGGCATTGCAAGCTTGTTTTACCGTGAAGATATCGCAGAACATTATCATCGGATGGAACTCTTTAATGATCCAGAGTTACTGGGAGACGAATGGATCCCGGCAACGCGGGATGTCTGATTTACTCGCGCGATACCTTCAATTCAAATTCTTGCTCACCTTTTAACTGCACATTGATTTTTATGACAAATACGCTCATGCCGAATACGATTGATCACTTAGTTGGGCTCACCCCCGGGCTCAGTACCTATGATGTGCGTCATCAACGTGACAAAGTCGTTGCTGCGACTCAAAAAAGTGAAGAAGGTCTTTTTGATCCGAACCTGCCTGGTCTCACTGTCAACGAACGCCTGCTCGTCGCGTTACTCGCTTGTGTGCTCACACCCTCTGCCGTATGTGCCGCCGAATATCGCCGCCGCCTCGAAGAAGGCGGGGCCGACGCCTCGCTCGTCGAACACGTATCAAACGCAGCGTTGAGTAAGATCGACAACGTACGTCTACAGGCAATTTTAAAATTCACGCACACACTCATTACTGATCCAGTCAAAGCCGATCAAGCTGCACTGCAATCTCTACCGAAGGCGGGATTATCGACGCCAGAAGTGGTGACCTTAGCGCAATTGATCGCCTTTGTTTCATATCAAGTCCGGGTTGTTGCAGGTTTAACCGCGATGAAGCAATTGGAGCAACAAGCATGAGCGATTTAATCGAAATCAATGGCTTCACCAATGCAACGCTAGGCTGGAAAGCCTGGCTGGACGTGGTCAAGCTCGACTCGGCCACGCCAGAACAAATCGCGGTACTTGAAGAAAGTCACCCTAAAGCAAAAGTATCCGACTACTACCTTTTTTTAGTGCATCAACCCGAAGTGCTGAAGCAGCGTTCGATCGCCTTTAATGCCATTATGTATGCGCCCGGTGGCATGCCACGCGCCGAACGTGAACTCGGTGCAACCGTAGTGTCGCGCATCAACGGCTGCGTCTATTGTGCTTCAGTTCATGCGCAACGTTTTGAGCAACTCGCCAAACGTAACGATGCGATTACTGAGGTATTTAACAATCCATATACGGCAGGCACTTCGGCACGCGAACGGGCGATTGTCGACTTTTCGATTGCCTTGACGAATCAGCCAAACGAAATCTCACCGGCACGCATTCAGGCCTTAAAAGATGTTGGCTTGACCGAAATCGAAATTTTAGATTTGATTCATTCAGTGGCGATCTTTGCTTGGGCAAATCGTTTGATGCTGAATCTAGGCGAACCTGTCTTTACTCAGACTGCAGCCTGAAGCTCCAAACTCTGCGTGGATCGTCCTCTCGTTAAACACTCTCAGTCAAACTTTTAATACGAGTCAAACAATGCGCTTACTCAATCAATGCTTAATCATCAGTGCTGCCCTGCTCTCTAGCGTCTCGACAACAGCAATAGCGAACACCTGGCCACTGACTGACAAGGCGATTCAGCTCACAGTCCCTGCCCCTGGCGGCGGTGGGACTGGTGACACGATCGCGCGCATGCTTGCCGAACAATTGGCACTGCGTCTAAAAACTAACATTGTGATTGAAAATAAGCCAGGAGCGAATGGCAACATTGGCGCCACTGCCGCGGCTAAATACGCGCCGGATGGCTACCGTTTTCTGTTTTCGTGGGCAGGCACCCTGGCAGTGAATGCAAGCCTGTATGCAAGCATTGCTTATGATCCACAAAAAGATTTTGATCCCATTGCACTTATCTGCGACGTACCCAATATCCTGGTGGTCAATAATGATCTCCCTGCTCAAAGCATTGAGGCGTTCATTGCTTACGCTAAAAGTCATCCAGGTAAATTAAATTTTGGCTCAACGGGCATCGGCAGCTCTATGCATCTGGCGGGCGAACTGTTCATGCGCGAGACCGATACCAAAATGGTACATGTTCCCTATAACGCACCAGGCACCGCCACGACTAATTTAATCGCGAACGAGATTCAAACAATGTTTCAATTGGTGCCAGGCATTGCGGGTCAAGTCAAAGCAAATAAGGTTCGCGCGTTGGCGATCATGTCACCCACCCGCTCACCCGCGCTACCAGATGTCCCAACAACGGCCGAGCTGGGCTTTCCGACACTAATGTCATCGACGTGGTTCGCATTGCTCGCACCCAAAGGGACGCCGCAACCAATTCTTGCGCGTATGAATAAAGAATCCAATGAGATTTTGGCAGACCCTGCTTTCAAAAAGAGACTTGCCGAGATTGGTGCGACACCGATGGGCGGCACACCCAACGAACTTGCGAGCCATCTTGCGGCAGAGCTCGAGAAATGGGGCGTCGTGATTCGGGCCGCAGGTATTAAAAATCAGTAACCGCAAGCGCTAGACGGGCTGCAACTCGAACAGGCGACCGTAACCCGGCGCGTGGTCTTCGATCCCGTAGCGACGCAAACCGAACCAAACCATCGCTTGATTACTGGTGATCACAGGTCGATCAAGTAAAGCCTCTATCCGCTCGATCGCCTCAGCTGAGCGCACTGCAGTACAACTAATGAAATAGGCGTCGGCTTGCGGATCCTGGAGTTTCAATGCAAGGTCAACCCACACCTGTTCAGACAACTGACCCATTTCGGCGTTGGTATTCACCCCTAAGCCAACCTGCGCAATCACTTCAAAACCGTGGTGCGCCAAGAACGCACACTCGCGGACGTTGACCTCTTCAATATACGGCGTCAACAAAATAATCTTTTTTGCCTTTAACGCATGTAAAGCAGATACGATCGCTTCAGCAGTTGAAAACGCGGGCAGGCCACTTGCTTGTTCAATGCGCTGCTGAATCTCTTTGCCCATCTGCGCACTGAAGGTACTGACCGCGGTGCAATGAAACACCACGACACCGACCTGGGCATCGGCCAACAACTTTGCACCCGACTCAACATGTCGACCCATCTCAATGAGTTCTGCCTCAGAACTACCGCGCAAGGGTAACCGCGTCATGTAGGCTGCAACGCCAGGTGGCAACATCGCATGGATCTGCGGCTCGGCAATGACATTGCCTGAGGGAACCATGATCCCCAACCGCAAACGTTCGCCGTAATCAATGACTGGCATATTCATCGCGCAACAACTGCGCCGCCTCAACCATGGCTTTTAATTTTCCATCCGCAACCGCTCGAGGTAAATACTTCATGCCACAGTCAGGCGCCAAGATCACCTGTTCTGGTCGAATGTATTTCAATGCTTTACGGATTCGCGCTGCCACCACCTCAGGCGTTTCAATCTTCATGTCGCTCAAATCTAAGCAGCCAACCATAATCTGCTTATTGCCCAAAGATTCGAGTACGCGACAATCAAGATTTGACTGCGCGGTTTCAATTGAAATCTGATGACACGAACATTGCGCAAGTTCAGGCAAAAAATCGTACCCTGACGGCCTTGCGTGAATCACCGCAGCATAGCCAAAGCAGATATGAACAGCCGTGCGCCCGGTCACGCCCTCCAGGGCGCGATTTAACGCCTTGATGCCATATTGACGCGCCTTTTCAGGGCGCGCCTGCATATAGGGTTCGTCAATTTGCACAATATCAGCACCATGCGCAAACAAATCTTTGATCTCGGCATTTAAGGCTGCCGCGTAATCCATCGCGGCCTCTTCTTCAGAGGCATAGAAATCATTTTGAGCCTGCTGCAACATCGTGAACGCACCCGGTACTGTGATTTTGACCTGACGTGTGGTGTGCGCTTTCAAAAACAACAAGTCCTCAACCTCAATCGGACGGGCCCGTTTAATTTTGCCAACGATTCTGGGTACAGGATTGGGATGACCCGAACGATCGAGTGCCGTGCCGGGATTGTCAATATCAATCCCCTCAAGTGCGGTAGCAATTCGGTTGGAATAGCTCTCGCGTCGAATTTCACCATCGGTGATGATATCGAGGCCCGCCTGCTCTTGACCTCGAATAGCGATCAAAGTCGCATCTTCCATGGCTTGCTGCAGATAAGGCTCAGCGACACGCCACAACTCTTTTGCACGTACACGGGGAGGAAAACGTCCCGCCAATTTTTCGCGATCAATCAGCCAATCAGGCTGGGGATAACTACCAACGATTGTGGTGGGAAACAACATAAGGCCTCCGGTGCAGTCGATTTATCGCAGCCTCACACGCACTCGCGCTCGCCACGCTCTTTTGAAGGGTAAACGTTACCCGAAATAGCGTCAAAAGAGATATTTAGTCTCAGGCTTTTTTCCGAAGCTCAGGCTAACGACTAAAAGCAACAAAAAGAAAAAAGTGTTACGATTTTACTTTGTTGCGAATCATTCGCATTTGCATTTAGATCTTAAATTTACGGCGCACTCAGTCAAGAGGTTTAGTTTGTTACACATGCAGCCCAGCGTTTTAGTCCAATTCTTTTCTCGCTTCATCCGCCTAGGCGCCCGTATGGCCTGGACGCTCAGCCTGGCTTTCGGGTCCGTTGCCCTACCGGCACAGTCGCAAACCCAAAGCATCAACCTGTACACCACGCGTGAACCCGGTTTGATCCAACCGCTACTCGAAGCTTTCAGCACGCAAACAGGCATTCGCGTTGCCACTGTCTTTTTAAAGGACGGGCTACTTGAGCGGGTTAAAGCGGAAGGCACCCACTCGCCCGCTGATGTGTTGATGGTTGTTGACATCGGTAATCTCTTTGATTTAGTTGAGGCCAACCTCTTTCAACCTATTCAATCCGAGGTCTTAACCCAAGCGATTCCAAGCCCCCTGCGCAGTGCCGATGGCACTTGGTTTGCCTTGTCTTTACGCGACCGCGTGTTATATGCCGAAAAAACACTCGCACTAAGCGCCTTTAAATATGAAGATCTTGCTAAACCCGAATACAAAGGCAAAGTTTGCATTCGTTCTGGCCAACATCCTTACAACAATGCCTTGATCGCCTCAATGATCGCGCATCGTGGCAGTGTTGAAACTGAACAATGGCTGCGTGGCGTGAAAGCGAACCTCGCACGCAAGGCGGCTGGTGGCGACCGCGATGTGGCGCGCGATATCCTTGGCGGAATCTGCGATCTTGGCTTAGCGAACGCCTATTATGCCGGCCAAATGAAAACTGCCGCGTCCACAACCGAGGCGCGCAAATGGGGTGAGGCGATCAAAGTGATTCGCCCAACCTTTGCACAAACAGGCGGTACCTTTGTCAATATCTCTGGAGGCGGCGTGGCCAAACATGCCCCAAATAAAGCGGGTGCAATCGCCTTTCTCGAGTTTTTATCCTCTAAAGAAGCGCAAAGTCTCTATGCCCGTGTGAATTTTGAGTATCCCGTACGCAGCGGCGTTGACCTTGACCCCACCGTGGAAAGTTTCGGACCACTTAAAGCGGATACGACGCCGCTTAGCGAGATCGCAAAGCATCGTAAAGAAGCTAGCCTCATTGTTGATCGAGTTGGTTTTGACCGGTAAAACTAAGCATCCATGATCCAGCTTCCAAGTCGGTCGCACTGGCTCGCCACCGGAAAGTGGCCTTTAGCACTCGCCGGGCTCATTGCAGCCTGCGTGCTGGCGCCTTTGCTGTCCCTGCTCGTGTCTGCCTTCGGGTCAAACCATATGCAGTGGGCCCATCTCGCACGCTTTGTCATTCCAGACGCTGCGCTCACAACCTTGTTATTACTGTTGGGCGTGG
>CALQNE010000132.1 GCA_943331855.1 Bordetella parapertussis | reverse complement strand
GCATGCTTTTCATGGCTATGGCGCTTACATCTGCGGCGAAGAAACCGCGTTGCTTGAATCGCTTGAGGGTAAAAAAGGTCAGCCACGGTTTAAGCCGCCTTTTCCGGCCAGCTTTGGTTTGTATGGCAAACCCACAACCATCAATAACACCGAAACCTTTGCCGCGGTCCCTTGGATCATCCGCAACGGTGGTCCAGCGTATCTTGAAGTCGGCAAGCCTAATAATGGCGGCACTAAGTTGTTTTCGATTACCGGTGATGTCGAGCGCCCCGGTAATTACGAAATCCCCTTGGGCACACCTTTTTCTAAGTTGTTAGAACTTGCTGGTGGCATGCGTGGTGGTTCAACGCTTAAGGCAGTGATCCCTGGCGGGTCAAGCGCACCGGTGATCCCAGGCAATATCATGATGGACATCACCATGGATTACGACGCGATCTCAAAGGCCGGCTCAATGCTGGGCTCGGGCGCCGTGATTGTCATGAACGATACGCGTTGCATGGTCAAGTCTTTGCTGCGCTTATCTTATTTTTATTTTGAAGAAAGCTGCGGGCAGTGCACCCCTTGTCGCGAAGGCACGGGTTGGCTCTACCGTATGGTGAACCGCATTGAGCATGGTCAGGGTCGCCCTGAAGATCTTGATTTGCTGGATTCGGTTGCAGGCAACATCATGGGTCGCACGATCTGCGCCCTGGGTGATGCCGCGGCGATGCCAGTGCGTGGTTTCTTGAAACATTATCGCGACGAATTTGCGTACCACATCGAGCATAAGCGCTGTGTGGTGGCCCCCTATCTTTAAGGTTTGGACAAAGTTATGGTTGAGTTAACCATCGACGGCAAGAAAGTCGAAGTGCAAGAAGGCAGCATGGTGATGCATGCTGCGCATAAGCTTGGCGTGTATGTGCCGCACTTTTGCTATCACAAGAAATTGACCGTGGCTGCCAATTGCCGGATGTGTCTGGTTGAGGTTGAAAAAGCACCCAAGGCGATGCCGGCGTGTGCGACACCCGTGACCAACGGCATGGTCGTGCACACTTGCTCAGAGCGCGCTGTGGCTGCGCAAAAGAGTGTGATGGAGTTTTTGCTGATCAATCACCCGCTTGATTGCCCGATTTGCGATCAGGGTGGCGAGTGTCAGTTGCAAGACGTGGCCGTGGGCTACGGTGGCTCAAGCTCGCGCTACCAAGAAGAAAAGCGCGTGGTGTTTCATAAAGATCTAGGTTCTTTGGTTTCGGCCGAAGAAATGTCGCGCTGCATTCATTGCACGCGTTGCGTTCGTTTTGGACAAGAGATCGCCGGCGTGATGGAACTCGGCATGATCGGCCGCGGCGAGCATTCTGAGATCACAACCTTCGTTGGTCGCGCTGTTGAGTCTGAGCTGTCGGGCAACATGATTGATTTGTGCCCTGTGGGTGCCTTAACGTCAAAACCTTTCCGCTATCAGGCTCGTACCTGGGAGCTCGCCCGCCGTCGCTCGGTGTCTCCCCACGATAGTTTGGGTGCCAACCTGGTCGTACAAGTCAAGGGTGATCAAGTTATTCGTGTGGTACCTTTCGAAAACGAAGCCCTCAACGAGTGCTGGCTCAGCGACCGTGATCGTTTCTCTTACGAAGGTTTGAATGAAGATCGCCTGACTGCGCCTATGGTGAAGGGTACAGATGGTCAATGGCGCGAAGCGTCGTGGTCCGATGCGTTGCAGGCGGTTGCCCATGGATTGATGCAAGTGCGTGACGCTTCGGGTGCGGCACAAATCGGCGCCTTAGCCAGCGAGTACGCGACGCTTGAAGAGATGGCCTTACTCGCACGCGTGACGCGTGGCTTGGGTTCTGAGAATGTTGATTTTCGTTTGCGTCAAACCGATACAAGTTTTGACGCAGCATTGACAGGGGCGCCATGGTTGGGGATGAACATTGACGCACTGGATACGCTTGATCGCGTGTTGGTGGTCGGTTCATTCTTGCGTAAAGATCACCCTCTGATGGCACAGCGCTTGCGTCAGGCCGTCAAGCGTGGCACGCAGGTGTCTTCGATTGACGTTGCTGCCGATGATCCGCTGTTTAAACTGACCTCACGCGCAACAGTGTTGCCAAGTGCCTTAGCGGATACGCTTGCCAAAGTGGCTGTGGCATTGGCTAAAGCGAAATCAGGCGAAATCCCTGATGCGTTGTCAGCCGTTCAGCCTGACACAACGGCCGAACACATCGCAACAAGCTTGGCCTCAGGCGAACGCGTTGCTGTGTTGCTGGGTAGTGCTGCAGTGAATGCGCCTGATGCCTCGCGCCTTGCAGCACTCGCACAATTGATTGCACAGTTGGCTGCGGGTCAGTTAGGGTTTTTGACTGCGGGTGCGAATACCGTGGGCGGCTACCTTGCTGGCGCTGTCCCTTCAAAGGGCGGCAAAACGGCTGCCGCGATGTTTGCTGAGCCTTTAAAGGCTTATATCGTTTTGCACGCAGAGCCCTTGCTTGATACCGATCAGGGCGCGCAGGCGCTCAATGCCTTGAAGGCGGCACAGTTTGCCGTGGCGCTTACGCCATTTGCGACAGGCGCGCGCGAATGGGCGCATGTGATGTTGCCTGTTTCCCCTTTCACAGAAACCTCAGGGACGTTTGTGAACGCACAAGGCTTGCCGCAAAGTTTTAAAGGCACGGTCACCCCGCGTGGTCAAACGCGTCCTGGCTGGAAAGTGTTGCGCGTGCTTGGCAACGTGTTGCATTTGGCTGGTTTTGATGATGAATCTTCAGAATCTGTTCGTGATGCAGTTTTGTCAGGCGGTGTGACGCAGCGGTTGTCGAATCAGTTGCAAGGCGCTGTCGGTGCGTCGGGTGCGAATGCCACGGCAGGTGCACTTGAGCGCGTGACTGATGTGCCGATTTTTCGCACAGATGCCATGGTGCGTCGTGCTCCTGCGTTGCAAGAAGCTGCATCCTCGCGTTCGCCTGTGGCCCGTATGCATGCCAGCACACTGGCCAAGCTCGGCGTATCGCATGGTGCGCAAGTCCGGATCAAAGCTGCTGCCGGAGAGGTTGTGTTAGCTGCAGAACTCGACAACACGCTGGCGGTTGATGCGGTGCGCATCGCGGCAGGGTTTGAACAGACTGCTGCACTTGGTAGTGCCTTTGGTCAACTAAGCGTGGAGCGTGCCTGATGCAGTGGCTAAACGTTCTTGAAACCTTTGGGGTCGATCTTCTTGGCCCAACCGTTTGGCTGGTGGTCTGGACGCTGGTCAAAATTCTCGTGATCGCTGTGCCGATTATTTTGTGCGTGGCTTATCTGACGTACTGGGAACGCAAGATGATTGGCTTTATGCACATTCGTCTTGGGCCAAACCGTGTGGGTTTCAAAGGGCTCTTGCAGCCATTTGCTGACGTCTTCAAGTTGTTGACGAAAGAAGTGATTGTGCCAAGCCAGGCAAATAAGATTTTGTTCATCTTGGCACCTGTCGTCACCTTGATGCCCGCGCTTGCAGCCTGGGCTGTGGTGCCTTTTGGGCCTGAACTTGTTTTGGCGAATGTCAACGCAGGTCTGATGTATGTGATGGCGATTACGTCGGTTGGTGTCTATGGTGTCATCGTTGCAGGCTGGGCTTCAAATTCTAAATACGCGTTCTTAGCGGCAATGCGCGCCTCGGCGCAAATGCTGTCTTACGAGTTGGCGATTGGCTTCGTGTTGGTGACGGTGCTGCTGGTGTCAGGTAGTTTGAACATGACCGAAATCGTCAATGTGCAAACCCGTGGCTGGTTTGCCTCGCATGGCGTGAATTTCATGTCTTGGAACTGGTTGCCTTTGTTGCCCTTGTTTGTGATTTATGTGATCTCGGCCGTGGCCGAAACAAACCGTCATCCGTTTGACGTGGTTGAGGGCGAGTCCGAAATCGTTGCAGGCCATATGGTCGAATATTCGGGCATGGCGTTTGCGCTGTTCTTTTTGGGTGAATACGCCAACATGATTTTCTTATCATGCATGGCTTCGATCATGTTCTTGGGTGGCTGGACAGCTCCGATCGAGATTGCTCCGCTGACCTGGATTCCTGGTTGGTTGTGGCTAGGCTTGAAAACATTTGTAGTGGTTTCTCTGTTCATCTGGTTTCGTGCGTCATTTCCGCGTTACCGGTATGACCAGATCATGCGCTTGGGCTGGAAGATCTTTATCCCGCTGACCGGTGTGTGGTTGGTCGTGGTAGCGATCTGGATGCAGACGCCCTGGAACATCTGGAACTAAGTGCGGCGATACAGAAAAGGCATTTATGGAAGCGATTAAAGATTTTTTTGGTAGTTTGATGTTGCTTGAGTTGCTCAAGGGCATGAAGCTGACTGGCAAGTATTTTTTCAAGCGCAAAATTACCTTGCGTTATCCGCTTGAAAAAACACCACAGTCACCACGTTTTCGTGGCTTGCATGCGCTACGTCGTTATCCAAACGGCGAAGAGCGTTGCATCGCCTGCAAGCTTTGCGAGGCCGTTTGCCCTGCCTTAGCCATCACGATCGAATCTGAGCAACGCGAAGATGGCTCGCGTCGTACCACGCGTTATGACATCGATCTGACGAAATGTATTTTTTGTGGTTTCTGTGAAGAAAGCTGCCCCGTCGATTCAATCGTTGAAACGCATATCCACGAGTATCACGGTGAAAAACGCGGTGACCTGTATTTCACTAAAGACATGTTGTTGGCGGTGGGTGATCGCTACGAAGAAGATATCGCCCGCAATCGCGCAATTGACGCGCCTTATCGTTGATATGGCCGAGGTCTAAAAGAAATGATGTTTACAACTATTCTGTTTTACGTGCTGGCTCTTGTTCTGGTGATTGCGGCCTTTCGTGTGATTACGGCCTCAAGTCCAGTGACTGCCGTGTTACATCTGATTTTGGCGTTTGCCAATGCTGCAATGATCTGGATGCTGCTAGGCGCTGAATTTTTGGCCTTGCTGCTGGTATTGGTCTATGTCGGCGCGGTGATGGTGTTGTTCTTGTTTGTCGTCATGATGCTTGACGTCAAAATGGAAGAGTTGCGCACCGGTATTAAAACCTATCTACCTTTGGGCTTGCTTGTCGGTTTGATCATGGTCGGCGAAATGTCCTTTGTTCTGGCGACATCCTGGGGGCAGGTTGGCCCTGCTGCGGATATGGGCGTCGATTACAACAACGCACGTACGCTTGGCGAGGCAATGTATACCGAGTATGCCTATGCCGTTGAAGTCGGGGCAGTGTTATTGCTCGTCGGCATGGTGGCTGCGATTTCGTTGACGCTGCGCAAGCGTCGTGACGTGAAGTACAACGATCCGGGTGCTTCAGTACGCGTGCGTGCAAAAGATCGTGTGCGTTTGGTGAAAATGCCTAGTCAAGAGGCTGTGAACGCCAAGGGAGATCAATCATGATGACGCTGACCTTGCCGCATTTTTTAGTACTCGGCGCAATCCTGTTTGCGATCGGTGTCTTTGGAATTTTTTTGAATCGTCGCAACTTGATTGTGTTACTGATGTCGGTTGAGTTAATGCTGTTGGCGGTGAACATGAACTTTGTTGCGTTTTCAACCTGGATGGGTGATGCGGCAGGTCAAGTGTTCGTGTTTTTTATCTTGACGGTTGCAGCGGCTGAAGCTGCGATTGGCCTCGCGATCTTAGTCTTGCTATTTCGCAATCTCAGTACCATCAACGTAGACGAACTTGATAGCCTGAAGGGCTGATCGGATCACAGAATAATATGTTTAGCTCACCTTCTTTATATCTGACCATTGCACTGGCGCCTTTGTTGGGCGCGGTTCTTGCCGGTTTGTTTGGCACGGGTTTTCTGGGGCGCCAGGTTAGTCGTCGCAGCTCACACGTGATCACTATTGCGTTGGTCGCGGTGTCGGCAATTGGCTCTGTGCTCGTACTCAAAGATGTGCTCAATGGGCATAGTTTTGATGGCGCGGTGTACACCTGGTCGTTGTTAGGGCAGGCTAAGCTTGAAATCGGCTTTTTGATTGATCCGCTGTCGGCATTGATGATGGTGGTGGTGACGTCTGTGTCGCTGATGGTACACATCTATACCATTGGCTATATGTCTGAAGATCCAGGCTATCAGCGCTTCTTTGCCTACATTTCTTTGTTTACCTTCTCGATGCTGATGTTGGTCATGTCAAACAACATGGTGCAGTTGTTCTTTGGCTGGGAAGCAGTGGGTTTAGTGTCTTACTTGCTGATTGGCTTTTGGTACACCAAGCCCACGGCAATTTTTGCGAACATGAAAGCGTTTTTAGTGAATCGTGTCGGTGACTTTGGCTTTGTGCTGGGAATCGGTTTGCTGTTTGCCTACACAGGCACGATGCATTACGGCGAAGTTTTCAAGCAAGCCGATAAGCTCGCTGCCTTAACCTTGCCTGGTACAAACTGGATGCTGCTAACGGTGGCGTGTATTTGTTTGTTTATCGGTGCCATGGGTAAGTCGGCGCAAGTGCCCTTGCATACCTGGCTGCCAGATTCAATGGAAGGCCCAACGCCAATCTCTGCGCTGATTCATGCCGCAACGATGGTGACGGCCGGCATCTTTATGGTTGCGCGTTTCTCGCCTTTGTTTGAACTTTCAAATACCGCCTTGTCTTTCATTATCGTGATTGGCTCGATTGGCGCGTTGTTCTTGGGTATTTTAGGCATCATTCAAAATGACATTAAGCGAGTGGTTGCGTATTCAACCCTGTCGCAACTTGGTTACATGACGGTCGCCTTGGGTGCCTCGGCTTACTCTGTCGCAATCTTTCACTTGATGACGCATGCGTTTTTTAAAGCGCTGTTGTTCTTGGGTGCAGGCTCGGTGATTATCGGCATGCATCATGATCAAGATATTCGCAATATGGGTGGCTTGCGCAAATACATGCCCATCACATGGTTGACGTTTTTGATCGGCACGCTTGCGTTGGTGGGTACGCCTTTCTTTTCGGGCTTTTATTCAAAAGAGCACATTATCGAGGCTGCCGGTGCTGCCAATGTATGGGGTGCTGGCTTCGCGCACTACGCGACCTTGATTGGCGTCTTTGTCACGTCGCTGTATTCGTTCCGCGTGTATTTCTTGGTGTTTCATGGCAAAGAACGGTTTGATACGCACGCCGACGCGCACGGGCACGACCATGGACACGACCATGCGCACGCGGATGCTCACGCTCATGCCGACCATGCCCATGATGATCACGCACACCATGGCGGCACACCGCACGAGTCGCCGTGGGTGGTGACGTTGCCTTTAGTGTTGCTGGCAATTCCTTCGATCATCATCGGCGCCATTGCAATTGATCCTTTGCTGTTTGGCTCGTTCTTCAAAAATTCGATTGTCATTCTGACTCAGCATCCTGCGATGGCAGAGCTGACTAAAGAGTGGCATCACGCGCACGGTTGGGTGGGTTACGCCATGCATGCCTTCACGACAGTGCCTTTCTGGTTGGTGGTGGCCGGTGCAGTCGTTGCTTGGTACTGCTACCTGATCAATCCTAAAGTGCCTGCCGCAATTCAGTCGAATCTCAAATTTGTGAATAACATTCTCGAGAAGAAATACTTTTTTGACTGGTTCAATGAGCAAGTTTTGGCGCGCGGCTTGCGCGCAGTGGGTACAAGTTTTTGGCAACGCGGCGATCGCGGCCTGATCGATGGCGTGTTAGTCAATGGTTCGGCAAAATTAGTGGGTGCTTTGGCAGCTGTGACGCGTCGCTTTCAGACGGGTTACATCTATCACTACGCCTTTGCGATGATCATCGGCCTGTTGGTCGCGATCACCTACATAATCCTTGGTACTAAATGATGGCAAGCGAGATGGCTTCTTTGACGACCCCCTGGCTCACGTTTGCGATTTTTGTTCCGATCGTTTGTGGTTTGATTATTCTGGCAGTCGGTAGCGATGACCGTCCGGCGATGACCCGTAATCTTTCTTTGATTGGCGCGATCCTCAGCTTTCTGGTCACCATCCCTTTGTATACGGGCTTTGATAGCGCAACGGCAGCGATGCAGTTTGTTGAAAAATCACCCTGGATCCCCGCCTTCGCGGTGATGTATCACCTGGGTGTTGATGGCATCTCGCTTTGGTTTGTACTGCTGACAGCCTTTATCACGATCATTGTGGTGCTGGCAGGTTGGGAGGTCATTACCTCACGCATTTCCCAGTACATGGCAGCCTTCTTGATCTTGTCGGGCTTGATGATTGGTGTCTTTGTGGCCATGGATGGCCTGCTGTTCTATATTTTCTTTGAAGCCACCTTGATCCCGATGTACATCATCGTGGGTGTCTGGGGCGGTCCTAATCGTGTCTACGCGGCCTTCAAGTTCTTCTTGTACACCTTGATGGGTTCGTTGTTGACGTTAGTTGCCTTTTTATATCTCTGGAATCAAGCGGGTGGCTCGTTTGATATTCAAACCTGGCACGAGTTGCCGTTGGCCTACACGCCTCAGGTCTTGATCTTCTTTGCCTTCTTGGCAGCTTTTGCAGTGAAGGTGCCGATGTGGCCGGTGCACACGTGGTTGCCTGATGCGCACGTTGAGGCACCAACAGGGGGCTCAGTGGTGCTGGCGGCGATTATGCTCAAGCTGGGAGCCTATGGTTTCTTGCGCTTGTCATTGCCGATTGTGCCCGATGCTTCTGTGGGAATGTCAGGCATCATCATCGCGCTGTCGTTGATCGCCGTGATTTATATCGGCATGGTTGCGATTGTGCAAGATGACATGAAAAAACTCGTTGCCTACTCTTCAGTGGCACACATGGGTTTTGTCACCTTGGGGTTCTTTATTTTCAATACCGCAGGTGTTGAAGGCGCAATCGTTCAAATGGTGTCGCATGGCTTCGTATCTGCGGCGATGTTCTTGTGTATCGGCGTGTTGTATGACCGCATGCATAGCCGTCAAATTGCTGATTACGGTGGTGTGATCAACACCATGCCACGTTTTGTGACCTTCTTTGTGTTGTTCTCAATGGCCAATGCGGGCTTGCCTGCCACCAGTGGTTTTGTCGGTGAATTCATGGTGATCATGGGTGCTGTGCAATATAACTTCTGGATTGGTTTGTTGGCCGCTACAGCGCTCATACTGGGTGCGTCGTATTCGTTATGGATGGTCAAGCGCGTGGCGTTTGGTGATGTGGCCAACGATCATGTGCGTGACCTGAAAGATTTGTCGAGCCGTGAGTTCTTGATACTTGGCTTGATGGCCTTGGCTGTGATCTATATGGGTGTTCATCCCAAGCCCTTTACTGACGTGATGCACACCTCAGTCGAAGCCCTGTTGCAACACGTCTCTCATTCAAAACTGTAAGCCCCGCCATGATGCAATCTCAATTCGATTTCGGCCTGGCCGCACCAGAAATTAT
>CALQNE010000131.1 GCA_943331855.1 Bordetella parapertussis | reverse complement strand
TGAAATAGCACAACCTCACCAGGCGCTTCTTCAGTACCGGCAAACATGCCACCCATCATGACCGACGACGCACCGGCCACAAGCGCTTTTGCAACATCACCAGAGAACCGCACCCCACCGTCAGCAATTAACGGGACGCCCGTACCTTTCAGAGCCCGCGCAACGTCAGAGATTGCAGTAATTTGTGGAACACCAACACCGGCAACCACGCGCGTTGTACAGATCGAGCCTGGGCCAATCCCCACCTTGACTGCATCAGCACCCGCTTCGTGCAAGGCACGCGCTGCATCTGCTGTGGCGATATTGCCGCCAATGACCTCAACCTTTGGAAAATTTGCTTTCACCCAGCGCACCCGCTCAATGACGCCGCTGGAATGCCCGTGTGCAGTATCAACCACCAGAACATCAACGCCCGCCGCCACTAGTTTTTCAACACGCTCTTCGGTGCCGTCACCGACACCCACCGCAGCGCCGACCAACAACTGGCCGTGGCTATCTTTGCAGGCTGCGGGGTGTTCTGTATTTTTAACGATATCTTTCACGGTGGCCAAGCCACGTAACTCAAACGCATCATTAACGATCAACACGCGCTCAAGGCGATGCTGATGCATGAGCGTTTGGGCCTCAGCGAGGGTTGCACCCTCTTTCATGGTCACCAGGCGCTCTTGTGGCGTCATCACGCTGCTCAGCGGCGCATCCAGGCGATCTTCAAAACGCAAATCACGGTTAGTGACAATGCCCACCAACTTTCGGCCTTGAACCACAGGCAAGCCAGAAATGCCGTGCTGACGCTGCAAAGCGATGGCATCTCGTACTTTCATATCTGCGGTCACTGTAATCGGATCGGTCACGATCCCAAATTCGTGACGTTTGACCCGAGAGACCTCTTTTGCCTGTTCATCTGCAGTCAAATTTTTGTGAATAATCCCAATCCCGCCCTCTTGCGCCATCGCAATGGCTAAACGCGATTCTGTGACAGTATCCATTGCTGCGGATACCAAGGGGATATTGAGAGATATATTTCTGGTAAGGCGAGTGACCAGCGATGTGTCGCGTGGCAACACCTGAGAAAACGCTGGCACAAGCAGTACGTCATCGAAGGTGAGCGCAGTTTGGATAAGACGCATAAAAAGCTCCGGGCGCAAAGCGTGATTATACGATGGACAAACGACTTCATTTGAGAGGCAACTAGTGCTAAAAAGCCATCTATTAGCCTAATTTCAGCAAAAATTGCTTGAAACTCGACTGAAACCGATAAAAACATCTTAAAAATAGAGCTATGACGACCGAAACCACGCTTGCCCAATGGATTGAAGATGAACAAAATTTGCTTGCGAGCATGCCCGAAGGACGGCTGATCGGCCTATTGGACAAGAGCAAAACGGCAAACATGACGGGCATGGAAGTCATGCAGGCCGTGATGCACGGCAAGTTGCCCAACGGTCCAATGGCCGCAACCTGCGGCTATATGATCGTGGCACTAGCGCCAGGCGAAGCCACGCTTCAGGGCAATCCCACCGAAAGTGTCATGAATGTTCAAGGGTCGGTGCACGGCGGTTGGTTTGCCAGCATCCTGGACGGCGCAGTGGGTAATGCCATCCACACCATGTTACCTGCGGCCACGGGTTACACCACACTCGATTTAAACGTCAAAATGACTCGGGCGATTGTGCCCACGCCGGGCGGGCGCGTACGCGCCATCGGCAAGATCATTCAGGTCGGTCGGCAAGTCGCCACGGCAGAGGGAAGAATTATTGGCCCAGATGGCAAGCTCTATGCGCACGCCACCACGACCTGCCTGATTTTGAGTCATCAAAAAAAGTAGATCGCGCATTCAGCCGGCTAAGCGCTAGCCGACTGAGACGCGCGCGTTTTGGAAGAAGCGCATCCACGGCGTGTAAGGACCGAGGCTATCCTTCGGACCCCACTTTTGAGGTGACCACGACATCATCACATTGCGTGTGACACGCTCTGGATGGGGCATCAATACCGTGAATCGCCCGTCGGCCGTAGTCACAGATGTCAAGCCAGCCGGACTGCCATTGGGATTAAACGGATACGCTTCAGTCGCTTGGCCACGATGATCTACAAAACGCATCGCCCCGAGCACCGCTTGCGCGTTACCTTGCCGACTGAAGTTTGCAAAGCCTTCGCCATGTGCCACAGCCACCGGAATTGTTGTGCCCGCCATGCCTTTGAAGAATAAGGATGGCGAGTCGAGCACTTCAACCATCGAAAAACGTGCTTCGTATTTTTCGGATTGATTACGCGTAAATCGAGGCCAGTTTTCAGCACCCGGAATCATCGTCGCCAGGGCCGCCATCATTTGACAACCATTACACACACCCAAGGCGAAGGTATCACTGCGCGCAAAATACTGCGAGAACTGATCCGACAATTGCGTATTGAATAAGATACTGCGCGCCCAGCCCTCACCTGCACCCAGCGTGTCACCGTAACTAAAACCGCCCACTGCAACCAAACCTTGAAAGCTCGCCAGATCCGCCGCACCTGCTTGCAAATCGGTCATGTGAACATCAACGGCCTCAAAGCCAGCTTTATCAAAGGCCCAGGCCATTTCGACCTGACTATTACAACCTTGTTCGCGCAGTATCGCCACGCGAGGCCGTGCACCTCGACCAATAAACGGTGCGGCGAGATCTTCTTGTGGATCGAACAGAACCTTAGGCGACATACCCGGATCTGTTGCGTCGGACCAGGTCGCCAGTTCAGCCTCTGCACATGCCGGGTTATCGCGGCGTAGCGCGATACGGTAGCTAACATCGCTCCAGAGTGCGCCAAGTTCAGCCCGCGGGCGTGACCAAATCCGCTTGCCATCACGAAACACTTCAAGCGTATCGCTATTGTTAGGCGCACCGACGACATGCGAGTGCGCAGATAAGCCAGCAGCTCGAAGCACCTGCATCACGGCGTCGCGTTCAGCCGCTGGAACCTGAATAACAGCACCCGCCTCTTCTGAAAATAACGCCTTGAGCGTCAATTCGTTGCGCTGTACCGCAACTTGCGCTGCTCGAATATTGTAGGCATCCCAGTCTTGCGCATGATCGTCAAAGCACAACATATCAATATTTAGCGAAACACCTGTATGCCCAGCAAACGCCATCTCAGCTACCGTTGCAAACAAACCGCCATCTGAACGGTCGTGATACGCAAGCAGCACGCCTGACTGTGCCAAGGCACGTATGGTGACAAAGAAGGTGCGTAGCGCCTGCGCATCATCCAGATCAGGCGTTGTCTCACCAAGTTGATTGCAAACCTGGGCCAAGATCGAACCACCCATGCGCTGTTTGCCTGCGCCCAGGTCAATCAGGATCAAACTTGTCGGCCCAGCGTCAGTGCGTAGCTGTGGCGTTAATGTTGCACGTACATCTTGCACTGGCGAAAACGCCGTCACGATCAGGGATACTGGGGCAATCACCTGACGCTTTTCATTGTCTTGTACCCATGACGTTTGCATCGACAGAGAATCTTTACCGACCGGAATCGACAGGCCAACGTCCTGACAGAGTCGACTAACCGCCGCGACCGTGTCATAAAGCGCAGCATCCTGCCCTGGTGCGCCACACGCCGCCATCCAGTTTGCCGATAATTTAATATCTTCGAGGCATGCCACATCGGCCGCTGCTAGATTCGTCAAAGACTCAGCAACCGCCATACGCCCAGAGGCAGCAGCATCAATCACCGCCAGGGGTGTGCGCTCGCCCATCGCCATGGCTTCGCCACGCGTACCATCGTGATCGGCTAGCGTCACGGCACAATCCGCCACGGGCACTTGCCAAGGGCCAACCATCTGATCACGGCTCGATAAGCCGCCCACTGTGCGATCGCCAATCGTAATCAAGAACGTTTTATTTGCCACGGTCGGATGTTGCAACACCCGCGTCACGGCCTCGTCGAGCGTAATGACGGTCAGATCCAAGGCTGCGGTTTGCCCTGGCAAACGTTTTACATCACGCGTCATCCGCGGAGGCTTACCCAAGATCACATCAATCGGTACATCAACCGGGCGAAGCGCCTGAGCCACTGATGTCGGCTGATCCAAGCCCGGTAAGCCTTCGCCGTTCACCACCGTTAACTGCCGGGCCTCGGTCGCAACCCCGATCACCGCAAAGGGACAACGCTCGCGAGCTGCTATCGCCTCAAAACGTTTCAGATCTTGAGGCAAGACAGCCAAGACATACCGTTCTTGCGATTCGTTACTCCAGATCTCGGCGGCAGACATGCCAGACTCTTCTAGATGCACACGTTTTAAATCAAAGGTCGCACCTCGGCCGGCGTCATTAACAAGTTCTGGAAAAGCATTGGATAAGCCACCTGCCCCCACGTCGTGAATCGCGACAATTGGATTATTTGCACCTTGCTGCCAGCAACGGTCAATGACTTCTTGGCAGCGTCGTTCAAGTTCAGGGTTGCCGCGTTGTACAGAATCAAAATCGAGTGCGGCGGTATTTGAACCAACTGACATACTAGAGGCCGCACTGCCGCCCATACCGATGCGCAAGCCAGGCCCGCCGAGTTGAATCAATAACGTGCCCGGCTGAATCACATCCTTTTTAGTTTGACCGGCGTCGATACTACCCAGACCCCCTGCGATCATGATGGGCTTGTGATAGCCCCATCTTGCGTCCCCAGTGGTCTGTTCATACGAGCGGAAATAGCCCAGTAAGTTTGGCCGACCAAACTCATTGTTAAACGCTGCGGCCCCTAAGGGACCTTCAATCATGATCGAAAGTGGGCTCGCAATGCGATCCGGGCTGCCATGATGATCACTTTCGTAGGGGCGAGGCGCATCATCAAAGCGCAAGTGCGAAACAGTAAATCCCGCTAATCCAGCTTTAGGCTTAGACCCTCGACCGGTGGCGCCCTCATCGCGAATCTCACCACCCGCACCCGTTGCCGCCCCTTCAAACGGCGCAATGGCCGTTGGATGGTTATGCGTTTCAACTTTCATGACGGTGTGCACGCGTTGCGGCTTGGCGGCATACACCCCGCTTGAGCCCTCGCTTGGCAAAGCCGCCTGAAAGCGTAAAGCCTCACCACCCTGCATGATGGCTGAATTATCAGAGTAGGCAACCACCGTGCCAAGCGGCTGAGCAGCGTGTGTTTCGCGAATCATGCCAAAGAGCGTTTTATCAGACGGTTTGCCGTCGATGACCCACTGGGCGTTGAAGATCTTATGCCGACAATGTTCACTATTTGCCTGTGCAAACATCATCAATTCGACATCAGTTGGATCACGACCAAGTTCGGTGAACGAATTGGTAAGGTAATCAATTTCGTCTTCAGACAAAGCAAGTCCGAGCGCGACGTTTGCCTCAACGAGCGCCTTTTTACCCTGCGCAATAACCGCGACAGTTTGCATCGGCTTACCTGGTAGCGAAGCAAACAGTTTTTGCGGATCAAAGCTCTCGTCGACGACGGTTTCGGTCATGCGGTCGTGCAAGCAATCGGCAGCCAATGCAAGCATCTTGGCGTCAAGCTTTTGAGTCTTTAACCAGGTTCGTTCAGGCGTGAGCACGTAGCGTATGCCGCGCTCGATCCGCTGCACCTGCGCAAAACCACAATTGTGAGCAATATCGGTCGCTTTACTGGCCCAGGCAGAGATCGTGCCTAAACGGGGAAGCACCCGTAGAATGAACGCAGAGGCTTGCTGGTCTGGTTCAGGGGCCGGTGGGCCGTAATCTAATAACTGCGTTAACCGTTTCGCAGTAGCAGAATCGGGGACCTGATCACACCACACAAAATGCTCGAAGCGTGCCGTAATATTGGCAATCGGTAAACCCTGCGCCTTCATTTTTGCGAGTAGTCGTTCTTGACGAAACTGAGACAATACAGAAGAGCCGAGCGCATGCAGAATATGTGACACAGTCAGGACCAATTGGCGGTTGAAAAGAAGCAAAAAGCTAGGGGAAAACGCCTATTTTAGCGCCCATCTCGCGCTAAAACTGCCTAGAGCGTTAGGTTCATTGCTATGATGCCCGATGATACTACTCACAATAGAGGATTCTCCAATGTCAATCACACGACGCAACCTACTTGCCGGCGTTGGCGCAGGCGCCATTGCAATGGCCGCACCCTTGCGCAGCGCCTGGGCTCAATCTAAAGCCGAATTTTCGTACAAATATGCCAATAATTTGCCCTTGACGCACCCGATGAATATTCGCGCCAAAGAAATGGCCGATGCGATTCAGACTGAGACCGCCGGGCGTGTCGAAATTCGAATTTTCCCGAGCAGCCAACTTGGCTCAGATACGGACATGTTGAGTCAAGTGCGTAACGGCGGCGTTGAATTCTTTACCTTGTCAGGCTTAATTCTGGCGACGCTAGTACCCGCGTCCTCGATCACCGGCATCGGCTTTGCCTTTAGCGACTACGCCGCGGTCTGGAAAGCCCTTGATGGCGATCTGGGCGCCCACGTACGCAAAGAAATAGCCAAGTCAAATTTGGTGGCGATGGACAATATTTGGGATAACGGTTTTCGCCAAATTACGTCATCGACCAAGCCGATTCAAAGTGCCGATGACTTGAAAGGCTTTAAGATTCGCGTGCCAGTGTCTCCACTTTGGACTTCAATGTTCAAAGCGTTTGATTCTGCGCCAGCTTCAATCAACTTTAACGAGGTGTACAGCGCCTTGCAAACAAAAGTGGTCGACGGTCAAGAAAACCCCCTCGCTATTATCGATACTGCGAAATTAAATGAAGTACAAAAGTTTTGTTCGATCACCAATCATATGTGGGATGGCTTTTGGTTCTTAGCCAACAAACGCGCCTGGGAGAGGCTTCCAGAAAATATGCGCACGATCGTCGCAAAAAATATCAATGCAGCCGGTCTAAAAGAACGCGCGGATGTCGCGGCGATGAATGCTGGCTTGCAGAAAGGTTTAACTGAAAAAGGCATGGTCTTTAATCAAACCAAGCCTGATTCATTCCGCGACCGCCTACGTCAAGGTGGCTTCTACACCGAATGGAAGGGTAAGCTAGGCGACGAAGCCTGGTCAATGCTCGAGCGTTACAGCGGCAAACTCGCTTAATACGCCTTCATGCGTTTCAGCGAATGATCACTGATTCGCACGACAACCTCCGGATGCTGAGCTTATTTAAAAGCAGCATCCGGTTTTTTATTTGTTCCCACTAGAGTCTGACGATGACCACTGAGATCAATCTTCCAACCAGCCCGCTGGTTTCTCGACTGTTAAAACCGATCGAACTCATCAGCGCAGTTTTGATGACTGTGATCGTAGTCATGCTTTTGGTCGGGGTCGTATCTCGTTATGTTTTTTCGTTTCCGATCGTCTGGATCGATGAGGTCGTATCGATCTCTTTTTTATGGCTGGCGATGTTGGGCTCAGCCATTGCGATGCATCGCAATGAACATCTGCGCTTGACTCTTTTTTTACAAATGATGCCCGAACGTCTGCGAGGCTTTGTTCACGCGGTTGCGTTAGTCACCATCGTGGCGTTTCTTTTAGCACTGGTGAACCCGGCGATCGAATACGCGCAAGATGAGTGGTTTGTCACCTCACCCGCTCTCGGTATTCCTAATAGCTTTCGGGTCTCAGCGCTCGCCTTCGGGATCCTGACCATGCTTGGCGTATTACTCACATACGCTGCCCAAACCGTTACTAAATTGAATCTACTGGGTGCCATTGTATTGGTCAGCGCCTTTGCGGCACTGTGTTGGCTGGGTTCAGGCTGGCTCACTTCCCTCGGTCTCTACAATATTTTGTTTTTCTTGGTGATTCTTGTCGCACTCTGTTTGATTGCTGGTGTGCCCATCGCCTTTTGCTTCGGCGCCGGTGCGCTCTGCTATTTGGCCTTTTCAACCACGGTGCCACTCATGGTCGTGATTGGTCGCATGGATGAAGGCATGTCGAGCCTCATCTTGGTATCGGTACCGATCTTTGTTTTACTGGGATGCGTGTTAGATGCCACCGGCATGGGCAAAGCGATTGTCGATTTTCTCGCTTCGCTACTCGGTCACATTAAAGCGGGTATGTCTTATGTGTTGCTTGGCTCATTATTCATTGTCTCGGGCATATCAGGCTCTAAAGTTTCTGACATGGCAACCATTGCGCCTGCCTTATTTCCTGAAATGAAACGCCGTGGACATAAGCCACGCGAGATGATTGCCTTACTCGCCACTGGCGCGGCCATGGCGGACACCGTACCACCTAGTATTGTGTTGATTGTGTTGGGATCAGTTGCGGGCGTATCGATTGCGGGACTGTTTCAAAGCGGCGTGGTCATTGCGGGGGTCTTGTTACTCGCGCTTGTCGCGCTAGCGCGCTGGAAAGCACGTCACGAGCAGCTCGACAACGTCAAGCGCTCAACGTTGAACATGATCTGGAAGGCGCTGCTCATTGCAGGACCAGCGCTGGTGTTACCGTTCTTAATTCGCAGCGCTGTGGGTGGCGGCGTTGCCACTGCGACTGAGGTATCAACCATTGCCGTACTGTATGCCATGGTCATCGGACAAGTCTTGTATGGTGGCATAGGCTGGCGCAAGGTGTACGCCATGCTGGTCGAAACAGCCGCCTTAAGTGGCGCGATCCTGTTGATTTTAGGAACAGCCTCAGCCATGGCGTGGGCCATCACGCAAAGCGGTGTCGTGCAAAGCCTTTCTACCTTCTTGACGACGTTGCCCGGAGGGATCGCAGCGTTTATGGTGGTCACGATTCTGGTGTTTTTGATACTAGGTTGCCTACTTGAGGGCTTGCCAGCGATCTTGATCTTGGCGCCCATTATGTTTCCGATTGCAAAGAAACTAGGAATTCATGACATTCATTATTCAATGGTGGTGGTCACAGCCATGAACATTGGCTTGATGATGCCGCCCATCGGGGTGGGCTTTTATGTCGCCTGCCGTATTGGGGATGCCTCACCCGACGACGTCATGGGGGCCATTTGGCCTTACATCATCGCCTTGTTGGTGGGGTTAATCGCGATTGCAGCCGTACCCTGGTTTTCTACCGTGGCGCTATAGACGGCATCGAGACCCTCACAGGTCTCGGTGATCCCCTCTATTTTTTCTTGACGGGTGGTAAGTCGGTGCAATGCCCTTCGGCGGCCTCAGCCGCCAACCCAACTGACTCACCAAGTGTTGGGTGCGGATGAATCGTTTTACCGATGTCAACCATGTCTGCACCCATTTCAATCGCTAAGGCGACTTCGCTAATCAAATCACCCGCATTAGTGCCGACGATGCCTCCACCCAGGATCTTGTGCGTTGCGGCATCAAACAGTAGCTTGGTAAAACCTTCATCTCGTCCGTTTGCAATCGCACGACCCGAAGCGGCCCAGGGAAACATCCCCTTGGTAATGTTGATACCCTGCTGCTTCGCTTGATCTTCGGTCAGGCCCACCCACGCGACTTCTGGGTCTGT
>CALQNE010000130.1 GCA_943331855.1 Bordetella parapertussis | reverse complement strand
TTTTTGATGACATCTTCTTCACTCATGTTGAAGAGGGCGGCCTGTTCAGGGATTTGTTTTTCTACGAGCGGGGTGCGCACAAAACCTGGACACACAACGTTGGTCCGCACGCCGCGCGGCCCGCCTTCTTTTGCGATGGCGCGTGCTAGGCCAAGTAGGGCATGCTTGGCGGTGATGTAGGCCGATTTCAATTTGGAAGCTTGGTGCGAATGTACCGAACCCATATAAATAATTGAGCCGCCCCGACCGCTGTCATACATGTGTTTGATCGCGGCCTTCGTGGTCAAAAATGAACCATCTACATGAATTGCCATCACTTTTTTCCAATCAGCGTACGGAAAATCTTCGATGGGGTGAATAATTTGTATTCCTGCATTCGATACCAAAATATCAATACTGCCAAATTCTGTGACCGCACGGTCAACCCCCGCATTTACGGCAGCTTCATCCGTCACATCCATCACAACGCTAATGGCGCGCCCGCCATTTTTCACAATTTCTGCGACCACCAAGTTTGATGCCGCAGGGTTTAAATCTGCAACCACTACAGCCGCACCTTGACGGGCCAGGGTCAGCGCGCACTCGCGGCCAATACCGCTTGCAGCACCGGTGACCAGTGCAACTTTATCTTTAACTGACATATCAAGCTCCTAAAAAATAGATCGAAATTGTGTATGTTT
Source organism: Bordetella parapertussis (assembly GCA_943331855.1). Classification (GTDB taxonomy): domain Bacteria; phylum Pseudomonadota; class Gammaproteobacteria; order Burkholderiales; family Burkholderiaceae_B; genus Zwartia; species Zwartia parapertussis_H. The sequence continues at coordinate 8,742 of CALQNE010000130.1, read as the reverse complement.
AAGCTCTAGTGTAAGACGTGCGTCCGAATTTAAAAAGCGTGCTGAGTCAAGAGGACGTCGACGCCTGCTGCCCCTCGTTCACGCGCAAGAAAGCCTGCGTATGCAGGACATTCATCTCGGCATTGATCAGTGTGATTGAGCGTTGCAGTTGCTTGAGCGGATACGTCAGGGTCGGGAAATTTCCGTCTAGCAGGGATTTTGGTACGGCTGGGGCCGGGTGATCCGGCGCTGGCAGCAACTGCGGTAACAACGCCCTTAAAAATTCAGTGCTGGCAGCAGGAACCTGTTGCAGACTGAGCAGCACGGCAGTGGCCGCTGCGATTTGAGACGAGAGCATGTGATTTTGGATCACAATGTTATTGAGCTCAATGACATGCCATTGGCGTGATTTTGGCTCAAGCATCATGCGGTAAAAAGCTTCGGCCAAGTTCGCGAGCGCGACGTGGACATTTTTTCGGGCTAAGCGTAGCCGCAGGTCTGAACGTTTAAGTTCGAAGGCAGAGGCTTTTGTTTCGTGCGCGTGAAGATGCGTCAACGCGGCATCTAGATACACGCGATTAGCGGTGATTGCCGCGCGGGCGAGTGAGGGCATGAACTGCGCCTCCCACCAGGGCAAGAAATAGCTACAGGCAAACGAGATCACAGAGCCCACAAAGGTGTCGAGCGCGCGATCTGTAATGATTGTGCTTGCGCCGGGGTCAAGAAAATTAAACGCTAACAGAACAGCTGTGGTGTTAAAGGCCGACGCTACCATGTAGTTAATTTGTAGCATGCTGCCGCCAACGATCGTCGATAGCACCATGAGGGCAAATAACCACGACTCTTGGTGGATGCTGTGCAAAAGAGCAAACGCAAGGGCGCAACCTAAAAGGGTGCCGATCAGGCGCCAATTGTTGCGCTGACGTGTGAGCGCAAAGCCTGGCTTCATAATGATCAGAACGGTTAGTAAGATCCAATAGCCCTGACGGGCCAAGGTTGGGATCAATGCCGATAAGGCTAACGCGATGCCCGCTGCGAGCGTGACGCGCAGCGCATACCGACAAAAAGGTGAGTCAAGGCGTAAGTTACTGGTGATCAGCCGTGGCCGATATTGTTGGCGCGACATAAATTGCGTGAGCGATCGGTCAATTTTGAGAGCGTCAAGTAGTTGAGCATTGTCTGCGCGTTGCGTGGCAACGATCATACGATCGATGATCTTGGCGCTATTGCGCAGGCGACGCAAAATTTCAATACACAAAGAGTAGAGTTCGGGTTCATGTTGCGCAAAACCTTCAGCCTGCATTTGTTGAATTTCAAACTCAAGGGCACGCAACTCGGCTTTGACGCTGCTACGTTGAGTCGCCGTACGTTCGCGCGCAACGGCAAGCGCAATTCGATCTAAATCATTCGCCATCTTGTGCAGAGCGTCGCGCATAAAGAGTAGGGCATCCGAGCCCCCAAGCTTCTGTTGCAAAAATGCGTAGTCGGTTCGTGTTGCAACCAATAAATCAAGAATCGCGATCATCTCCACAAATAAATTCCAAAGCATGATGCGGCGCGAATCCGTTTGCACACGCTGACCAGCCAGGCCACGCAGCACCATATCGCGTGCGGCCTGGTGTTTGTCGGTCATATCGGCCTGGCACACAATGAGCTTGCGATAATTTTCTTCGAGGTCACCGCCAGGGTCATACATGTCAGCGCGCCGCGCGACGTAGTCGGCTGTGGCAAAGAGTGCAACGGATAACGCTTGTTCTTTTTCGCGTAATTGCATCACCCGACTGACCGAGTAACTGAACAGGGTGTAAAACAAGCCACCACCGAGCGAGGTGAGCGTGTGCAGCCATACTTCTTGAGTAGAAAGCGAGTTGTGCAGCGTGACCGTCATCAACAGCAGACAGGCAAAACCAATTTGCCCACCTTTTTTGCCGTACACAGCCAGCATCGAAAACCCAAAACACTGCGCCATTACGACTAACCAAATCGCGATTGGGTGCGATGAAGCTAAGCCCGTGACGGCGACAGTCATCGTGCTCAGGGCTGTGCCTCCTAGCATTTCGCGCAGACGGTGCTCGTGCGGCCCAGGCTGATCAATAAAGGCAACACAAAGCGCACCAAAGGTCGCAACCAGGCCGCTTGCATACCAGCCAAAGATTCCGCCCAAGACGGCGATCGGCAACAAAATGCCGGTGGCGCGTCTGACCCCACTGTAAAAGTGATGGCTAAACAAAAAGCGCTCGAGCTGGCTGAGGGTGGGGTTCATCTATTGGGGATGGTTGATTAAAAGGTCGTTAGTGCAATTTGTGTATGTGCAGTGCAGCATTTCAACGACTCCCCCCCCACTCTAACCAAGTCTTTGCACAGAGACAACCTCGGGTCGTGTTTTTCTTCAAATCGGCAAGCTTTATTGGCAAAATGACCGAAATTCCTTGTCAGATCAGCGGGCTAGCAGATTGATCAATTTGCGCTGCGGCGCACAAAGGGTTAAAGTTGTTGGCTCGCGCCTTCGAGCTCACCGCTCGTATGCGCAATGGCTTTTAGTTTGGGTCACCGCTCAAATGCTTTTGCCATCTAAACTTTTGCTGCTTTCCCTGCCACAAGCTGCGGCAAGCGCTTCCGTTTCGATCCAGTGCACCCCTGTTGGGTGCGTGCATAGCCTGATGGCGAATGCGCGACAGATTGGCAAGGTGTCCGAGTGGCTAGGCTCCGTGAGTCTAAAAGCGTCGGGTCATGTTGCTGAACATGTAGCGGTTCAGCATTTCTCTAGATGAGGATGCAATCAGATGGGCGATGCCGGTAATGAAAGGAATGATCTCATGGAACTCAATGGCGCAGACATCGTTGTCCGTTGCTTGGCTGACGAAGGCGTAGAACACGTTTTCGGCTATCCCGGTGGCGCAGTCTTGTACATCTACGACGCGATTTACAAGCAAGATAAATTTCAACATATTCTGGTGCGACACGAGCAAGCTGCCGTGCACGCAGCAGACGCGTATTCGCGCTCATCGAATAAAGTCGGTGTGTGCCTAGTCACCAGTGGCCCAGGTGTTACCAATGCCGTGACCGGTATTGCGACGGCCTATATGGATTCGATCCCCATGGTGATCATTAGCGGTCAGGTGCCAACGCACGCGATCGGCGAAGACGCATTTCAAGAGTGCGACACGGTGGGGATCACCCGTCCGTGCGTTAAACACAATTTCTTAGTGCGCGACATCAAAGATCTGGCCGACATCATGCGCAAGGCGTTTTATATCGCCCGTACTGGTCGTCCAGGCCCTGTGCTTGTTGATATTCCTAAAGACATTACCGCCGCGCATTGCAAGTACACGCCCGCTAAAGGCGAACCCGTTTTGCGTTCTTACGCACCGGTCGTAAAGGGTCATCAAGGGCAAATCAAAAAGGCCGTGCAGATGTTGTTGCAAGCCGAACGCCCGATGATTTACAGCGGTGGTGGCGCAATTCTCTCTGACGCATCTGCCGAGCTGCACGAGTTCGTGAAAATGGTCGGCGCGCCTTGCACCAACACCTTGATGGGTTTGGGCGCTTTCCCGTTTTCAGATTCGCAATTTGTCGGTATGCCGGGCATGCACGGCACCTACGAAGCCAATATGGCCATGCAGCACTGTGATGTGTTGATTTCGGTTGGCGCGCGTTTTGATGATCGCGTGATTGGTAACCCGAAGCATTTTTCGCAAAATGCACGCAAGATTATTCACATTGATATTGACCCTTCTTCAATTTCAAAACGCGTCAAAGTCGATGTGCCTATCGTGGGCAATGTTAAAGACGTGCTCATTGATTTGATTGCGCAATACAAAATCACTGCAACCGAAATTCGTCAAAACCCTGAGTCCTTGGCTAAGTGGTGGCAACAGGTGCAAGTGTGGCGGGGCAAAGAGTGCATGAAATTTGCCGATTCAACTGAAGTCATTAAGCCGCAGTCAGTGGTGCAAAAGCTGTGGGAAGTGACCGAGGGCGATGCCTATGTGACCTCTGATGTGGGTCAGCATCAAATGTGGGCAGCTCAGTATTATGGTTTTAATAAACCACGCCGCTGGATTAACTCTGGTGGTTTGGGCACCATGGGCGTGGGCTTGCCTTACGCGATGGGCGTGCAGATGGCCAACCCCGGCGCCACCGTGGCTTGCATCACGGGCGAGGGTTCAATTCAGATGAACATTCAAGAGTTATCGACGTGTCGCCAATATCACCTGACTCCAAAGATCTTGTGTCTGAATAATCGGTACTTGGGGATGGTGCGTCAATGGCAGCAGATTGATTATTCGTCGCGCTACGCCGAGTCTTACATGGATGCGCTGCCCGATTTTGTCAAGCTCGCCGAGGCCTATGGCCATGTAGGAATGCGTATTGAAAAGCCGTCTGACGTTGACGGCGCATTACGCGAAGCCTTCAAACTCAAAGATCGTTTGGTATTCATGGACTTCATCACGGATCGCACCGAAAACGTCTGGCCCATGGTCAAGGCGGGTAAGGGCTTAACCGAGATGCTGCTCGGCTCTGAAGACTTATAAGGAGACCACCATGAAACACGTTATTTCTGTTCTGATGGAAAACGCGCCAGGCGCTTTGTCGCGCGTGGTCGGGCTCTTTTCTGCTCGAGGCTACAACATTGAAACGCTCACTGTGGCACCGACCGAAGACTCGACGTTGTCGCGCCTAACCTTGGTGACGATGGGTTCCGATGATGTGATCGAACAAATTACAAAGCATCTCAATCGCTTGGTCGACGTGATCAAGGTGGTTGATTTGACCGAAGGCCCGCATATCGAACGCGAGTTGATGTTAATTAAAGTGCGCGCGGTCGGTAAAGAACGCGAAGAGATGAAGCGCATGGCCGATATTTTTCGCGGTCGAATTATTGATGTGACTGACAAGGCCTACACCATCGAACTCACGGGCAACCAAGAGAAGGTGCAGGCTTTTATTGACGCATTGGATCGCAGTGCGATTCTTGAAACTGTCCGAACCGGCGTTTCTGGGATCGGTCGTGGAGAGCGTATTCTCAAGCTGTGATTGGTGCTTGGTTTGCGTGCAAGCTAAACCGATTTGTTTTAACGATTATTTGAATTCAACTTAAAAAATCTGGAGCCCAGAATGAAGGTTTATTACGATAAAGATTGTGACTTGTCCCTGATTAAAGGCAAAACAGTAGCCATTATTGGTTATGGCTCGCAGGGTCATGCCCACGCCTTGAACCTGCATGAGTCGGGCGTCAAGGTGGTGGTAGGTCTGCGTAAAGACGGCGCCTCGTGGGCCAAAGCCGCAAACGCTGGCCTGAAGGTCGCTGAAGTTGCGGATGCTGTGAAGTCAGCTGATTTAGTCATGATGCTGCTGCCTGACGAAAATATTGGTCAGGTGTATCGCGAAAGCGTGCACGGCAATATTAAATCGGGTGCTGCGCTTGCCTTCGCCCATGGTTTTAACGTGCACTACGGTCAGGTGATGCCGCGTGGCGACATCGACGTGGTCATGATTGCCCCGAAAGCACCAGGTCATACTGTGCGTGGTACGTACTCGCAAGGCGGCGGTGTCCCTTCGCTGGTTGCCGTGCATCAAGACAAATCAGGGTCGGCCCGTGATGTTGCTTTGTCATATGCCTGCGCGATCGGTAGCGGTCGCGCTGGTGTGATCGAAACAAACTTCCGCGAAGAAACAGAGACCGATTTGTTTGGTGAACAAGCCGTTTTGTGCGGTGGTACCGTTGAACTCATTAAAGCGGGTTTTGATACCTTGGTCGAAGCCGGCTATGCCCCTGAAATGGCATATTTTGAGTGCTTGCACGAGCTTAAATTGATTGTTGATTTGATTTATGAGGGTGGCATCGCCAACATGAACTACTCAATTTCAAACAACGCTGAGTTTGGCGAATATGAAACAGGTCCTAAGATCGTTACTGAAGCCACGCGCGATGCGATGCGTTTGGCACTCAAAGATATCCAGACTGGTGAATACGCGAAGCGCTTTATTCTTGAAAATCAGGCCGGTGCACCTGCACTGCTTTCGCGTCGTCGTATTAACGCTGAATCACAGATTGAAGTGGTTGGCGCTCAATTGCGCGCGATGATGCCCTGGATTGCTGCAAACAAGCTGGTCGACAAAACAAAGAACTAACTTTGTTTCTTGTTTAAGGCGCCTGAAGCTGAATCTCAGACCTGCGCGGCCTAAACAAAAACGTCGATCTTTGAAACACGCCCCTCGGGGCGTGTTTTTTTGGGTTAACCTTTCGATATGACAAACACACCACATTATCCCCACCCCATCATTGCCCGTGAGGGTTGGCCATTTTTAGCGGGTGCAATCTTCATTGCGTTGCTCGCAAGTTTTTGGTCGCTAGGCGGATCGATCTTTTTTTGGATCATCGCCCTCTTTGTATTGCAGTTCTTTCGTGACCCCGCGCGTTCTGGCTCAACCGAGCCGTTGGCTGTGCTTTCGCCGGCAGATGGTCGCATCGTTGTGGTTGAGCAGACGCAAGATCCTTATGGTGAACGCCAAGCGTTAAAAATCAGCGTGTTCATGAACGTGTTCAACGTGCATAGCAATCGCAGTCCGGTCGATGGCGAGGTTCTTAAAACACAATACTTTGCCGGTAAGTTTTTTAATGCCGCACTTGATAAGGCCTCGCTCGAAAACGAACGAAACGCGATGATCGTGCGCACCCCTGCCGGACACATTGTGACGGCGGTTCAAGTGGCTGGTTTAGTGGCCAAGCGTATTCTTTGTTATACCAAGGCGGGTAACACCTTGGCGCGAGGTGAACGCTATGGCTTTATCCGCTTTGGTTCGCGCGTGGATGTTTATCTGCCTTTGGGATCGCGTGCGCGCGTTGCCATTGGTGATAAGGTGAGCGCAACAAGCACGGTGCTGGCAGACTTGCCAGCTCAAACGAACTGAGCGTCAAGATGCCTAATAATCCTTTGCGTGATCCTGATCTTCGCCATCGCAGTATTTATTTGCTGCCTAACGCCTTTACGACGGCTGCGCTCTTTGCGGGGTTTTATGCTGTCGTCCAGGCGATGAACGGGCGGTTTGAAATGGCGGCCATCGCAATTTTCGTTGCCATGGTGCTCGATGGAATGGACGGCAGGGTGGCCCGACTGACCAATACGACCTCGGCCTTTGGTGAACAATATGATTCATTGTCAGACATGACCTCGTTTGGTGTGGCACCGGCGCTCGTGATGTACGAGTGGATGCTGCATGACCTGGGTCGCTGGGGGTGGTTGGCTGCGTTTGTGTACGTGTGTGGTGCAGCGTTGCGACTGGCGCGGTTTAATACCAATATCGCAGTCGTAGATAAGCGTTTTTTTCAAGGCTTGCCTAGCCCGGCGGCGGGCGCACTCATTGCGGGCTTCGTTTGGCTGGTCGTGGATAATCGTTTGCAGGTGCCACACGAGTTCTTAGCCTGGACCGCTTTTGTGATCACACTTTATTGCGGCATTGCGATGGTTTCGAATCTTCCGTTTTATAGCGGTAAGTCGTTTGCGCTGGGGCGTAGCGTGCCCTTTTGGGTGATCTTAGTGTTTGTGGCGGGTTTCGTGTTTATTTCAAGCAACCCGCCGGTGATTCTATTTGGGCTCTTTATTGTTTATGGCCTGTCTGGCTGGGGCGTATGGCTATGGCGCTGGCGTCGTCACGCCAAGCAAGTGGCGTTGCGTTCGGGCGGCGAGTAGGTCTGAATCCCCGCCGCGCCGTTGTCTGCACGGCGCGCCTAGCGGTCGTTCAATAAGAGCATCGGGTCAATGCCCGGATGGTAGGCATTCACCTGCTTGCCATCGGCCCCCATGTAAACGTACATCATCGAGTACCAAGTAGAAGATTGCATGTAGCGATACGCCCATACCTTTTCGTTTCCTTTCGCAATCCCCTCAATATTTGCTGGCGGACCAAATTCGCAGAGCACTTGTGCGTCAGACCACTTGCCTTGCGCCAAAACATCAAAGTGGGCATCAGTCAGTAACTGCTTGATTCCTATAACTGTTTGCTCTTTGGTGGTATCTGTGCCCCAAGCGTAGCGTCCCAGGGGTTGGAGTGTCCAGACCAGTCGCTCGGTGCCATCCTCTTTGCGGCACACCGTGTCGGGCTTACCAAATTGTTTGATCACGTCGGCCACCGGGGTACCAGGTTTAACGGATTGAAGCTGCGCGCAGCCGCCGAGCGCAACAGTGGCGAAAATCGTGAAAAAGGTGAGTATTTTCATATGAATAACAAAAATCCCTTAGGGTTAAAGGCTTGAGCTGCTGACTGAACACTGACCAGCGGCCGACTCGCTTGTGCTGGACGAAGCGTGAGTTGTGACCATTTTAGCCAATAAGCTATAATTCTCGGGCTTTACTTCTGCTTTTCAACTTAAGTCGTTTGATTCAAACGGTAAGTTGATCAACAGAGTTTGTTTTTCAATCACCAATCACGTTAGGGCACCTCGGCCTTAACGCTTGTCATCTGAGGCTTAAAAATGTCTGTTGCTGATATTAAAAAATCCGACATCGTCGCGCAGTATCAACGCGCTCAAGGCGATACCGGTTCTCCAGAAGTTCAAGTGGCACTGCTGACTGCTCGTATCAACGAGCTGACAGGTCACTTCAAAGCACATATTAAAGACCACCACTCACGTCGCGGCCTTCTGCGTATGGTTAGCCGTCGCCGTAAGCTGCTCGATTATCTCAAGGGCCGCAACCCAGATTCATATCGCTCGCTGATCGAAAAACTCGGTCTGCGTAAGTGATCAAAATCCATGGGGCA
>CALQNE010000129.1 GCA_943331855.1 Bordetella parapertussis | reverse complement strand
ATCGGACAATCACGCTGGTTGACGGGCAGACTGTGTAAGCTTAAGTTTGCAGTACCGCCCTCAGGTTTTGAACATTTGACACTTGTTCGAGATCCCAAATCGCAGTGACTAACGATTGGGCCCTATCCAGCGCTTCTACGCGCTACTTGTTTAAAACTTCACGAATCTCTTTCAGCATATTCACAGCATTGGGGCCATGTTGAGTCGCCCAAGCGGTCCAAATTGGCGGCATCGTCTTGGTAAAGTCGTCAATTTCCTGCTGCGAAGGACGATGCAACGTAATCCCGTGCTTGGTTTTTAGAATCTCAAGATCACGCGCTTCGCTAGCGTTATTTTCTTTCGTCATCATGGGGCCCCAACTCAACGCCACTTCGTCTAATGCAGCACGAACTTTTGGCTCGAGTTTGTCGTAGGCACCTTGATTGACCAAAATAAAGTCTGGACCACCCGCATTAAAGTCAGGCAGATAAGCCCAGTTCACAAACTCATACCACTTAGCACCTAACACATTAAAACCAGCAGTCAAAAATCCATCGACAACGCCGCGCTCAACGGCGAGCGGCACTTCGGCTGGCGCCAACGACACTGCAGACGCATTCAAGGTCTTTAGCATTTCACTTTGCTTGGCGTCAGTCGTACGAAATTTCTTTCCTGCAAAATCAGCAGGTTTAAGGACCTGTGTGCCTTTACCAAACAAATTTTGTGGCGGCCATTCAAAATGAAATAAAACTTTTAAGCCAGCCTTTTGAAACTCAGGGTAGGCATATTTTTGAACAATTGGCCAAACCTTTTGGACGTCCTCAGTATTACGTATAAGCATTGGCAAATTCGCAACAGAGGCTAGGGGCATCGCACCAGAAATCATCCCCGCATAGCCCTCACCGACTTGCACTTGATTTGTTGACGTCGCACGCACCACTTCAGTCGCTTTAAAAGGAAACTCACCTGCAGGTCTGACCGTGATCAGCAGTTTGCCGTCCGTCTTTTTTTTCACTTCCTCTGCAAAGTCTTTCAATCTCATCGTCACAGGGTGGCTGACGCCTGAAAAGGCATACATATCCCACTTGACCTGTGCGCTTGCAGAGAAAGAAACGACGAGCGCCACCAGACCTAACACAATGCTGTTCACTGAATTCTTAAAATTCATGATGTCTCCGTAATTGATTGCACTAGAAGCCGAAATGGGCCACGAAGTTTGTCTCTTTAATGGTTCTGTATATGCCTCTTTTGGACAAGAGGCAACTTCGCTTGACCTTTTTAGCGTTAGGATCAGAGCGTGTCAAGCAAGTTAGCAGAAAAACTTGGATAACCACTCAATGACTTGCTCGGGCGCTTCTTCGTTCACGTAATGGCCGCAGGGCAAACCCTCACCACAAACGTTTTTCGCTCGTTCGCGCCAAATACTCAAGGGATCAGCAAACTGCTTGCCCACCAAACTCTTTTGGCCCCACAGCGCCAGCAAAGGCATCTCGAGTTTTCGACCAAGATCTGCAGTATCTAAATCGCAATCAATCGTTGCTGCCGCACGATAATCACCACAAGAGCCGCGAATTGTTTTTTCGTTAAAGCAGCGTACATACTCAGCCCAGATCTCGGGCGGGATATGATTTAAGTCTGAGGTCAGTTTTAATAATTTTTTACGCAAAAACCAATCTGCCGGCACGCTACCCATCATGCGCTCAGGCAGATCGGCCGGTTGCGCCATGAACGGCCAATGCCAACCCAACATCGCGCCCACTCGACCCATTGCGTTCCACATATCTAACGTCGGCACAATATCGATCACGGCTGCTTTGAGTACTTTTTCAGGATGATCTAAACACATCCGATGAACCGTACGCGCACCACGATCATGACCAGCAACATAAAACTGGTCATAGCCTAAGGTCTGCATTACCTCGACTTGATCCTGCGCCATGGCGCGAAACGAATAGTTTGCATAATCCGGATCTTCGATCGGTGCTGAGCTATCGCCATAGCCACGCAAATCAGCTGCAACCACATGAAAGTGCTCGGATAACCTGGGCGCAATTTTGTGCCAAGCAACATGCGTGAGTGGGTTGCCGTGCAATAACAATAATGGCGGCCCTTTGCCCCCATGACGCAAACGAATACTCGCACCGCTTGTTTCAATATCTAAAAGAGCAAAACCAGGCATGATCGTCATCGCTTGCACCAAAATATAGTGATCTAAATCAGAAAGCGTAGCAGATCAATCGACGATTCGCGACTGATCTACTTTTATACTATTTTTAGCTATTCTGGCTGAAGCCCGTTAAAATCAGCCTGTAAGATTCGCTGCACACAACTCGTTCAACTAGATAAAAAGAGCAATGATGCATATACGATCCAATAGACTATTCGCACCTTTCTTGATTGCTTGCCTCGTTTTTTTGAATATTTTGCCAACAATCGCGCGGGCGCAAGCAAACTACCCCAACAAGCCCGTACGCTTGATCGTGCCCTTCACACCCGGTGGCGTCACCGACGCAAGTGCACGGTTCGTAGCCGAACAAATGAGCAAGCGTCTTGGCCAGCAAATGATTGTCGAAAACAAGCCAGGTGCCTCTGGCAATATCGGCACCAATCAGGTCGCGACCTCAGAACCAGACGGCTACACCCTGCTTTTGGGTTTTGATGGCACGATGGTCATTAACCCGCACGTCTTTGCAACGATTCCATTTGATCCCGTCAAAGACTTCGCGCCTGTCGGCAAAATCGGCGATGCGATTTTGATTTTGGTCGCACATCCAGACTTGGCTGCCAACAACGTGAAAGAGTTAATTGCCCTATCCAAAAAAGAAACTAATGGCTTGAATTACGGCACCTCAGGTCTTGGCAGCACCCCACACATCGCTGGCGAAACACTGAATATCGTTGCGGGCTCAAAGCTCGTACACGTGCCGTATAAAGGTGGTGGCCAGGCCATGATTGATTTGCAAGGTGGGTCGATTCCGCTTGTCTTTACAGCCGTCGCAGGAGCCTTGCCGCATATTCAAAATGGTCGGATTAAAGGCATTGGCGTCACAAGCGCAGCACGCGCACCGTCTTTGCCCAATGTGCAAACCTTTATCGAAGCTGGATTACCCAATTTCATTTTGAACTCATGGGTGGGCATCTTGGCACCGGCCAAAACACCCAGTGCCATTATTCAAAAACTGAACACAACCCTCAATGAAGTGCTAAGCGACCCAGACGTGATTAAGCGTCTTGACGTCATGGGCGTAACCGCAGCGCCCGGAACGCCGGCAGCCTACGGCGAGCAGATCAAAACTGATCTGGCTCGTTATGCTGATGTTGTAAAAGCCGCGCAGATCAAGTCCAACTGAGTTGGACTTGTCTGTTACATCGTAGGGTGCATGCGATGCCAGGGCGTCGCTTGCTCATAGGCAGCCGCGATACGCAATAACGTCGTTTCGCTAAAACTTTTACCGACTAATTGCATCGACACCGGCAGCCCGTTTGATGACTGTCCGGTCATCACAGCGATCGCAGGATGCCCAGTCAAGTTAAAGGGCATTCTCGCCTGGCGCGTGTAGGTGCGAATAATTTCAGGCTCATCATCGATGCGGCAGGCGGGATCCATAGAGTTTGCGACTAGCAGTACGTCGTAGTCTCTAAACATATTGTCGACAGCGTCAATCAGGATACGGCGCATTTGCATGGATTGAACATATTCGCCGCCCGTGACAAAGGCCCCAGTCAACAGCTTGCGCCTTGACATTTGTGCATAATCCTGCGGGCGCTCGCGCAACCATTTTTCGTGTACGGCCCAACCTTCTGCCATCATCAAAAGCTTTTGTGGTGTCAAAAAATCGTTCAAAGGCGGCAGCTTGACATCGGTGACCATCGCCCCAAGTTTGGTAAATACTTTGACAGATTCATCGAGTGCCGCAGCCACGTCGGGATGTGCAATTTCATCAACTTCATGAAAATGACGAACATAGCCAATGCGCAAACCTTTGACCCCGCGCGCTAAGTCAGCGACATAGTTAGGCGTCAAGCGGTCACCCTGTGGTTCGGCTATCGCATTTAACAGCAAGCCCGTGTCCTCGACCGTTCGGGCCATCGGACCCACATGATCCAAGGTCGAAGACAGCGTAAACACCCCGCGGCGGGACACTAATTCATAGGTGGCTTTTAAACCCACAATGCCGCAACAGGCTGCAGGATTTCGGATCGAGCCACCGGTATCGGTACCTAAGGCGAGTGGTACCAACCCAGCTGCTAAGGCCGCCCCCGAGCCAGAAGATGAACCACCCGGATGATGATTCAGATTCCAGGGATTGCGTGCAGGTGGAAAGGGCAAATCAAACGAGGGGCCGCCAATGGCGAACTCATGTAAGGCTAGTTTACCCATCAAGGTGACGCCCGCAGCCCGTAGCTTGCGGATCACTTGCGCATCTTCGGCGGCACGATGCTCGAGTTGGATCTTTGAGTGGCAGGTCGTAGTCTGTCCGGCGACATCGATAATATCTTTGATCCCAAGGGGAATACCATGCAGAGGCCCTAATGCACGACCCGCAAAGATCTCGCGTTCGGCCTCGCGTGCAGACGCGAGCGCACCCTCGTGATCAACGCTGATAAAGGCGTGACATTTAGGATTGAGCGAATCGATTCTCGCCAAAAGAGTTTGTGTTAACTCGACGGGAGATAAGGTTTTCTTTCGGTAGGCCGAGGCAATCTCAGCAGCAGTCATCCAGTGCATGGCTTACTCCTTTACTCGCATCGGTGGCCAAAACTCGGTTAAGGGGTCGCATGACAACTGACCCGCTGCCCGCAATTTAGTCACTGTATTAAACGCAACCGAAATATCTTCGGGAAATTTTTGAAACGTTTTTTCTAGACCTGCCTGTTTGACTGCCACAGCCAACACAAGTTCTTGAGTCAATTCTGTTTGTTTCATGATCACTCTCCTTTCAATAACAGCACAGCTCACGTAACGGCTACATACACATTACCACTTAACTTGCCCGCTGCCGATATCCATCACCATTCTGGCTGATAAATACAAACGCGGAGCAATAGAGTCAATAAAGATGTACTCGTCGTCATTGGAATGCGCACCATAGCCTCGCAAGCCAAAACTTTCTAGTACACCGCCCTTAGGCTTTAGCCCCGCAAACGCAGCATCAGTTCCACCACCCGTTGCAACCTCAGCCACGTGCAGTGGCTGGCCAATCTCTTTAAAGATCTCGACAGCCCGCGCCGCAATGACCCTCGAGGCCGGTGTCGCCTCAAATGCAGGCCGACTGCGGTAAAACGACAAGTTAATCTTCGTATCTGGAATCAGCTTTTCTGTAATCGCCGCGTTTAAATCCGCCTCCATCTTATCCATATCTTTGTTGAACAAGGACCGTACATCGGCAATCGCTGAGGCAGATGCCGGAATCACGTTACGGGTTCCGCCGCCCTGAATCACAGTCCAGTTAATCTTCAAACCCAAGGCTGGATCACCAAAATTGCGAGTCTTTAAGATCTGATGCGACAGCTCATAGATTGCATTGCGCCCCGCTTCAGGACGCGCACCAGCATGCGAAGCCTTACCTTCAACATTCATTTCAACAATCGCGATGCTGCTGGTTGCCAACCGGACCATATTTTTTTCATAGCCACCACCCTCAAAAGAAAGCACAGCATCATACACACCACCTTTCTCAATGAGGAATTGGCTAGAACCCGGCGAACCAATTTCTTCATCTCCGTTAATCGCAACGGCAAGCTCTTCATAATCTTGAAAGCCAATTTCTTTCAACAAACGTACGGTATGCATAATTAACGCCACGCCGCTCTTGTCATCTGAAATCCCTAAACCATACGCACGATCACCATCAATCCGAAACGGTTGTTTTGCACCCATGCCTTTTGTGTAAACAGTATCCCGATGCGCGATCAGCAGTACCTTCTTTTTACCAGTTCCGGTTTTTCGACCGTAGACGATCGAACCCAATTCAGCACCCTTTAATTGTGGATGGGCGTCCGGTGCTTTAGTTGGAATGATCTCAACCTGCATTCCTAAACTCTTTAACTCGGCGGCAATAACATCGCCAAGCTGGGCCAAACCTTCCAGATCGCGACTACCAGACTCGATACCCACCAAGGTTTTAAGCGTATCTAGGAGTGGGGCAACCGCGTCGTCTGCTTTTTGTTTCACCACCCGGTTTTGTGCTGTCGTTCCCTGGGCATACGCTTGAGACACGGAAGCCACTTGCCCACACATGAGCCCAACGAGCAATAAGACAAAGCCTCTCTGAAAATATTTCAGAAAACGTAAAACTTTGGCTTGAAGCATCATGGAATACCCGATGAAGAAGATTAGTTTGAAAGATTTATTGTATTGAAATATTCGAATTCGCTTTTTGAAGTTACCATACTAAATAATCGTTATACCGTCGATGCCTTTTACTGGAGTAGCCCATGCAACAAGCTCGCCCTGATAGCAAGCACCTCAGACAGTTCAGCCGGATTATTATTGCGTGTACAGCGACCCTAGTTTCTTTTTTTATTTCTAGCACTGATGCTCAGGCTCAGACCGATCTGGCTGCCAGTTTCCCAGAGCGACAAGTCAAAATCGTAGTGCCGTTTCCCGCCGGTGGCGCTTCAGACATCGTGGCGCGTCTCTTTGCCAAAGAGCTTGGTGAAACCTGGAAACAAACCGTACTCGTTGAAAACAAACCTGGAGCCTCGGGCCACCTGGGTGGCCAATATGTTGCCAGTGCCAAGCCCGATGGCCACACCCTTGTTCTTGCCGACATGAGCACCTTCACCATGAGCCCTGCGCTCATGCCTTCGCTCACTTACAACCCTGGCAAAGAGTTAACACCCGTCGTAATTGCAGCCTTTTCACCCCATATCCTGGTAGTGAAAAATCAAATGCCAGTCACAACCTTCGAAGAATTTATTGCCTACGCTAAGGCACAAAAAAATCCCTTAAGTCTTGGCGTCACTCTAGGCACTTCGACACACTTGGCGGGTGTCGTCATGAGTCAAAGTCTAGGGTTTGAATTGAACTTCATTGGCTATAAAGGTGGGGCTCAGGTCGTCAGCGATCTGGCGGGCGGTCAAATCGACTCAACCTTGAACAGCTTCTTGGCAACCTACGGGATGGTGAAAGCCGGTAGTTTTAAACTTATCGCCGTTGCTAGCCCTAAACGTTTTGGTCAAATCCCGGAAACCCCTGCGATTAGTGAAAAAGTACCAAACTTTGTCACGGGATCTTTTCAGGGAATGATGACAACGACTGGTACACCACCCGCCATTATCGAAAAAATCAATGCTGAAGTACAACGAATTGCCGCTAAACCCGAGGTGCAAAAACGGTTTTTCGAACTGGGCTCTGAACCAGTCACCCTGAGCCCCAAAGAGGTTCAACAGTGGATGGTCGATCAAACGGCATTTTGGGGAAAAGTCATCAAAGACAACAACATCAAGCTGCAATAGCCTGAACTTTTCGGCACGTTGACGCTATGTCACCTGCGTGTTACTTTTTTTGAAGTCGCGCAGCACACAGCTCATGGGCATCTCTCATGCGCAAAAACAGAGAGACACATAATAATGAAAAGAGTCAGCCTTCTTGTTGCAACGCTTTTGACCTTCATGTCCTGTGCCTACTCGCAAGCTGTAGACTACCCCACGCGAGCAATCAAAATATTAGTCCCACTTGCCGCAGGCAGCGGCACAGACAATGCTGCTCGCTACTTTGGGCAACAACTTGCCACCCTGTTAGGGCAATCCGTTGTGATCGAAAACCGCCCTGGCGCCAATGGCATGATCGCCGGAGCCGCTGTAAAAAACGCCCCAGCAGATGGATACACCGTATTTTTAGGGACGTTAAGCCCACTAGGCTTAAACCAGCTCGTGATGAAAGGCCCGTTTCCTTATGACGCAATCGCAGACTTCAAGCCTGTGTCGGGCTTGACTCGAGGGATGGGCGCGTTTGTCGTACCAGGCAATTCACCTTTTAAAACCCTCGAAGAGCTTGTCGCCGCAGCCAAAAAATCCCCTCGCCCTTTTAACGTTGGTACCTATGCTACCTCGTACCAACTCACCCTAGATTGGTTTAACAGTATTGCAGGCGTCAAATTTGTCGGGGTTCCTTACAAAGGTGCAGCTCCGATCTTTACAGATTTAATTGGAAATCAACTCGATTGGGCAGTGCTTAACTTAAGCGGCGTTTCAACCCTGTTGCTGTCTGGAAAGCTTCGCGCCATTGCCGTGACTGGGGATACGCGCGCGCCAGAGTTTCCAAACATCCCAACCGTGAAAGAAAGCGGGTATCCAGAATACTCTAACTATTTATGGACCTCTTTATACGTGCGCACCGAAACACCCGAACACATTACCAATATCCTAACCACAGCAATGCAAAAAGTGTTGACATCACCCCAGGCGCAAGAGTATCTCGTCAGTACGGGCGGTGGTGAGCTTATGCCATTTGGACCTGCACAAATGCGCAAGATGCAAATTGATGAGGTTGAGCGCTTTCGTGAAATTATAAAAACGTCGGGCTTCAAGCCAGAGTAATACTGAAGCATTAAACGGAAAGCGCATCCGTATTCATCTCAAGCCTGCAATAGAAGCCCTTTAACAATGAACGTTCAAACCATGCGAATGCAAAGTATCGAACAAGGCATGAGTACTGCCTACTACGCCAAACATCATGGCGATGAACCTGCGGTCATTGAGCAGGATCGCATCACGTCTTTTGCCGAGCTCAATGCGCGCGCTAACCAATTAGTCAGGGCCTTGCGTCAACGAGGCATTCAGGCTGGCGATGCCGTTGCCCTACTCTGCTCAAATCGTGTTGAATTTGTGGAAGTGATTGTTGCGCTCGAACGATCGGGTTTGCGAATCACACCCATCAATACCCATCTTACCGGCGAAGAGGCCGGCTATATCCTTGATAACTGCGAAGCGAAAGCATTGATTGCAGAGAGCCGCTATACGCAACAGGCTCAAGCTGGCGCCTCGCTCGCTGCTCGCGCTCAAGTCAAGCTCGCAATTGGCGGCACCATCCCGGACTTTGAATCCTACGATGATGCACTTGCTTCATGCCCGGCACACGACATCGAAGATCCGTCCCTCGGAAGCAGAATGCTCTACACCTCGGGCACCACCGGTCGCCCCAAAGGCGTTTATCGCGATCCCGCCTATGCGCTGCCATCTGTCATGGCCTCAGTTGAGTTGGCCAATACCGCAGGCTATCAGTGCGGCACAAAACAACTGCACCTATGCGCGGGGCCGCTTTATCACGCGGCACCACTCGGATACTCGCTAGCGCAGCCGCTTTTAGCAGGCGTGGGCGTCGTGCTCATGAATCGCTGGGATAACGAACAGGCCTTGCGCCTTATCGCGCAACATCGCATCACCCACACACACATGGTTCCGACGATGTTTCATCGGCTGTTGTCGCTACCTGAAGAAATAAAAAGCAAATACGATCTGTCTTCATTACAGTT
>CALQNE010000128.1 GCA_943331855.1 Bordetella parapertussis | reverse complement strand
TCGGCCACTTGTTTCAGTGCTGCCTCTAAGGTGGCTGCGATATCGTTAGGTAAGCCAGCCGGCGCTACCACAATCATCCCACTTGGTGGATTGGTGGGCGGGCAGCCGATATCTTTCATCACAGGGATATCCGGACGTTTAGGGTCGCGGTCCTCAACGTGAAAGGTGACTAATTCGCGAAACTGACCTTGTTCAACTAAAGGGATATGCGATCCGGAGCCCGCAACAAAATCTACATGCTTACCCATTAAGGCTGTATTGGCGGTCGAGCCACCCTTGGTAGGCATATGCTTAAACACTAGGCCCTTGCAGCGCGCGAAAGATTCAACGCCGATTTGTTGTTGCGTATGTGGGCCGCTAGACGAGTAGGTCAGTCCAGGATTTTTCTTTGCGTATTCAACAAATTGATCTACCGTTTTGATTGGCGAATCGGCATTTACGACCAGCCCGCCGATGTAATAGCTGTATTGCATCAGAGGACGAAAACTCTGAGCGTTGTAGGCAAGTTTGACAAGCAATGGTCGCATGGTGATGGATCCGACCGACGAGACCAGTAAGGTGTAACCATCAGGTTTTTTGCTTGCGAGTAAGCCATTTGCGACGGTAGCGCCGCCACCGCCTTTGTTCTCAATCGCAACGGGCACGCCTAGTATTTTTTCAATGCCTTGCGCTAAGGCGCGGCCAGTGATGTCGGTTGTGCCGCCGGCAGCAAAGGCAATGTACATGGTGATGGGCTTGTCGGGATATTTTGCATGGGCTGGGCCGCTTGCGATTAAACCACCGCCTAGCATTAAGTAAAGTGCGCCTAGTTGTAAATGATTGCTCAGTTTCATCGTTGTCCTTTAACTTAATTAGTCCTATGCATTGTCATCGGCCGAAGCGACTAACGCACTGCGTTTTTTACGGATCGCTGGGAGTACCGCACTGATCAGCAGCAACACCGAGATAAACAGAAAGCCCGCCGCGATGGGTCGACTCACAAAAATCCCCATACTGCCACTCGAAATAATCAAAGACTGACGCAGAGAGTCTTCAAGGATTGGACTTAAAACGTAGGCCAGGATCAAGGGAGCAGGTTCGTAGTCAAATTTGCGCATGAGGTAGCCGACGACACCAAAGAACAGCATCAGATAAAGATCCATCTCGCTACCATTGATGACGTAAGCACCAATCAGCGCAATAAATAAAATCAACGGAAACAATACGGCGTAGCGCACACGCAGTAAGCGCACCCACAGGCCAATCAGCGGCAGGTTGAGCACCAGCAACATAGCGTTGCCAAGATACATGCTGGTTACTGTGCCCCAAAAGAGCTCAGGGTTCTTTTGAATCATTAGTGGGCCCGGCGTGATGCCATGAATCATCAGCGCTCCGAGCAAAATCCCCATCACCGCGTTAGCAGGGATCCCGAGCGTCAGTAAGGGAATAAACGCGGCCTGTGCGGCTGCGTTGTTTGCTGCTTCGGGGCCCGCTACGCCAGCGATTGCGCCATGACCAAATTTTTCGGGCGTTTTTGATATACGCTTTTCGGTACCATATGAAATAAACGAGGCAAGCACTGCACCGCCACCTGGCAAGATGCCCAGTAAGAATCCTGAAAACGAGCCACGCATGATGGGCGCGAAGGATTCTTTCCAGTCTTGTCGGCTGGGCAGCAAGTTCTTGACCTGGCTAACCACGACACTTTGCTTAATGGTTTTTTCGACATTTAATAAAATTTCAGAGACCCCGAATAAACCCATGGCTAAGGGGGCAATGCCGATCCCATCAAGCAGGTCAGAGACGCCAAAGGTAAAGCGGGGTAACCCCGTCATGGTGTCAAGCCCAACAACCCCGGCCAGCACGCCGACACCGGCCATCATGAGCGATTTCGCCATTGATTTCTGCGCGAGATAGGTCAAGATCACCAGGCCCATAATCATCAGCGCAAAATATTCAGGCGGCCCAAACTTCAAGGCGATTGAGGCCAGCGGTGGTGCCAATAGCATGAGCCCAATGATGCCGAGTGTGCCCGCGATAAAGGAGCCGAAGGCAGCAATGCCCAGCGCGGGTCCGGCCCGCCCTTGCAAAGCCATTTGATGACCGTCAAGCATCGTCACCACCGAGGCGGCTTCGCCCGGTATTCCGACGAGAATCGAGGTGGTTGACCCACCATATTGCGCGCCATAGTAAATCCCTGACAGCATAATGATTGCGGTCACCGGTGAAATGCCAAAGGTGACAGGCAACAAAATCGACATCGCGCCGACAGGACCAATACCGGGAAGTACACCGATCAGGGTACCAATCAACACGCCCACGAAACAAAAGAAAATATTGTGTGGTTGAAAGGCGACTGAAAAACCGGTGATGAGGTTGTCTGCTAAATCCATGGCGAAGTGCTAGCCTCAGAAGCCAAAAATTCCCGCGGGAAGCGAGATTTTTAGAATGGTTTTGAAAAGGACGTACGTGCACCCAATTGCGATAACGGGCACGAGGATTGACGTTTTCCAACTCAGACCTTCAAGCCAACGCATGATGATCAGCAGCAAAATAAAGCTACATAAAAAGAAACCGAGCGTCTCGAAGGCCAAGATAAACAGGATGATGAGCGCCGAGATTGCCACGGCACGCCACCAATTGCAGCCCGCCCACAAGTCGGCTACCCGCGTTTGTGCGGCTGGATCGCCTTTGAAGGACTGAATAAACAACATGAGAGCCATCAGGGAAACAAAGCTCCCAGCGACGCAGGTTAGAAAGCCTGACCCAGGGGCGCCCATTGTGCCGATGCCAAGATCAAGCGAGCCATAAACGGCGGCTGCGCCAAAAAGAAGCCAAAACAGGCTGCCGACGCGTTCTGCGTTCAAGATGTCTCCTTATTATTATCTGAGCTTAAATTCTCTGTGCGGCGCACCATTTTGTGTGCGTTCGTCGAGTGTCGGTTTGCTCAGGCCCGTGTTTGTAGCAATCCTAGGTCTTAGCCTCAGCCTTGTCAACCGAAGGCATATTTCGCTATGTGGTACGAACGTTGACATAAGATTCGCCATAGGTTTAACCTGATCCTCAATCCGCACTTGCATTATTTAATTATTCTTATTCAAGAGACAACAGGAGCCAATCATGTCAGATATGCCAAAACGCGTACGTATTCTCGAAGAAGGTCCCCGTGAGGGCATGCAGATTGAGAAAGGTCCAATTCCAACTCAACGCAAAATCGACTTGATCGATAGCTTGTCAGAAACGGGTCTAGAGCAAATTCAGGTCACCTCGTTTGTGAGCCCTCAGGCTGTGCCCCAGATGGCCGATGCCCCTGAAATTGTTGCTGGCTTCAAGCGAAAGCCTGGTGTGCGTTATACCGGCCTCTGGCTCAATGACAAAGGTCTTGAGCGTGCGATTGCCACGCAGAAACTGGATATTCGCGGTTCGTTGTCGTTAACGGCCTCAGAGAAATTTTTGCTCCGCAATCAAAAGCGCACCTTGGTTCAAAACATTGAGGCTGTGCATTCGATGATTGGCATGTTCAAGCATTACAACGTGCCAGTGAATCGTGCCAGCATTATGGCGGCCTTTGGCTGTAACTTTGAAGGTGATATTTCGACCGACCGCGTGCTTGAGCTGATCAAAACATTTCATGACATCGGTGACCAACACGGTATCAAGATTGAAACGCTTTCTTTAGCCGATACGATGGCTTGGGCGACACCTGGCTCAATCCGTAGAGTGGTGGGTGCGGTACGCAATAAGTACCCTGATCTTGCGCTGTCATTGCACCTGCATGATACGCGGGGCATGGGTATTGCCAATGCTTACGCAGGCATGCAAATGGGCGTACAGATTTTTGATGCGGCCGTGGCAGGTTTGGGCGGATGTCCCTTTGCCTCGCACTCGGGTGCATCAGGTAACGTGTGTACAGAAGACTTAGTTTTCATGTGCCACGAGATGGGCATTGAAACGGGTATTGATCTTGAAAAATTGATTGAGTCGGCCTTGCTTGCTGAGCAGGTAGTGGGTCATCCGCTGCCGGGTTCAATCAAGATGGGTGGCTCGTTGAATAAGCTACGTCAGAAGGTTAAAGATTCAATGGCTGCCAAGGCCTGATCCGGAGAATAATCATGACCGACCTTACCCGCGAACTCGGCGCTTTTGTTGCTGGGCTAACTCACGACAAAATTCCGAAAGCTGCAATCGAAGTGATCCACATGGGTTTCGCGGACTGCGTGGGCGTGATGCTCGCAGGTCGCGATGAGCCGCCGACGAAAATTCTAAAAGATGTGCTCGCGCCTCCTGCAGGTACGTCAACACTGATGTTTGGTGCACAGACGGCAAGTGCGCCTGACGCAGCTTGGATTAATGGCGTCGCCGCACACGCATTGGATTTCGACGACGTTGCGATCAAGGGACACCCGAGTACGATTTTGGTGCCGGCCATTATTGCTGAAGCACAGGCCTTGGGCTCAACGGGTAAAGAGATGGTTACCGCCTATGCTGCGGGTTACGAAGTTTGGGCCGAGCTGGCGCGCCGTGATCCTGATCACTATCACACCAAAGGCTGGCACCCCACGGGTATTTTGGGCGCTATTGCATCGGCGGCGGCGTGTGCGTCACTCAACAAACTCAACGCAGAGCAGTGCACCATGGCAATTGCGTTGGGTGCGTCTCAAAGCGCTGGGATTATGGCCAATTTTGGCACGATGACCAAGCCATTTCATGCGGGCCGTTCAGCACAGTCTGGCGTGTTGGCAGCGCGGTTGGCCAAAGCGGGCTTTACCTCTTCGTTAGATGCGCTTGAGCATCCACAGGGATTCTTATCTGCGGTGTCTCCGAACGCGCGTTTCGATGCGACGTCTGCGGTTGAGGCGGGCAAGGTGTGGAAGCTCGCTGTGACCAAGTTGTCGGTTAAGAAATATCCCTTGTGCTTTTGCACGCACCGCGCCCTCGACGGCATGTTAGATCTGGTGACTGAAACGCCCGTTACAGCGGATCAAATCGAAAGCATTACTGCAATCACCAGTCGACGCAATACAAAAGTTTTGCGTAATCACCAGCCGCAAACAGGCCTCGAAGCCAAATTCAGTATGGAATTCGCAATGGCATCGTGCGTGGTGGCGGGGCGTGCTGGCTTGACTGAGTTGGTCGATGATTTTGTGATTCGTAAAGACGTGCAAGATTTGATGCGCAAAATCAGCGTAGAAGCAGACGATGCTGAGCACCCCAACATGCCGGGCTACTCACCATTTGATCAAGTCACGGTCAAACTAAAAAATGGTCAAACCTTGCAAAGTAAAGAAGTGGTCACGGTGCGTGGCGGGCCAGATTCGCCGCTAAGTCGTGAACAACTCTGGGCGAAATTTGACGACTGCGCGCGCGTGGGGCATTTAGAAGTGTCAGCCTTGAAATTATTTGATGCGTTCATGGCTCTGGATCAAGTGGCGCATGTCAGCGATATTCCCGGTTTGAGCTCGGGCAAAAAGAAGTAAGTCACCGAGTCTCGCGTGCTGCTGGCAGCGCGCGGATTTTGGGATAAAAAAAGGGATTGCCCTGGCAATCCCTTTTTTGCATTGGCCTGACTGATTTAGCCGATGTATTTTCTAAACATTTCGATAGTGCGCTCGCGTGCGAGCTTGGCTGAAGGGGCGTCATACGAGCCACGTTGATCGCAGTTAAAGCCATGGCCAGCGGGGTAGAAGTAGCTGGTTTCTTTTGGATAGGCTGCAGCCACGACTTTCGCTTGCTCAAGCGTAATCGAATGATCGGTTTCGCCGAACTGAAACATCACTGGGCACTTTGGCGTTTCTGTCAAGAAGCTAGGGATCGCACCGCCGTAGTAGGGTACTGAGCAGGCCAAACCATCAACACGACCCGCTGCCAACCAGGCAATTACGCCACCCCAGCAGTAACCTACGATACCCACTTTACCTGCTGCCTTGCCGTGTTCCATCGCGGCCTTGACGTCAAGCAATGTGTGGTCAAAGCTGACTTTTTTCATGATCTCGACACCAGCGCCGATCTCGGGCTGTGTGTAGCCTGATTCGTATTTAGTTTGCGCACGATCAAAAAATGCGGGAGCAATAGCCAGATAGCCATCTGCGGCGAAGCCATCAGCAACTGAACGAATGTGGCTGTTGACACCGAAAATTTCAGGCGCAACGATGACTAAGCCACGTGGCTTGCCGCTTGGCTCTGCAACGTAGGCGTCGAATTGATGGCCATCTGAGGCTTTAAGTTGAATGTTTTTACCCATAGTGATCTCCTTGAATACGTCTGACTTTAGTGATTGAGTGAATGAGAACCTTGCCTGTCGCGCACGAGGGTCAACTACTCGACCCTTTGAGGTGCGCTAATTATAGGCACAGACTTGTTTCGTACGAAATGACATTTTCAAAACTGCGCTTAGTTTATTTTAGATCGCCTGTCTTGGTGAAGTAATCTTTATACCAAGCTGTTTCAAGTACAAGGTCGCGATTGAGGGTTTGGCTATCTTTCAGCTCAAAAGGAAGATAGTTTTGCTTCAGCATCGCTCTAAATTCGCTGGATTGGGCGATTTTCATGAAAGTTTCTTCAAGTTTTTTGAGAATGGCAGGGGGCGTACCTGCCCGAACGGTGGCAATCATGCCGCTATGCGGTGGGTTTGCCCAGTCGCAGCCAATTTCTTTGAGCGTGCGCACATCCGGAAAGTTCTCGTCGCGCACCGTCTGAAATAAAACGAGCTGGCGAAAGACCCCGTCCACGACTAAAGGGTTGTGAGAACCTGAACCTGACGTGAAATTCACATGCTTACCCATCAGCATGGTGTTGGCCTCAGTGCCCCCTTTGGTGGGCACATGCTTGAAGTCAAGCCCTTTGCACCGTTTAAGCGCCTCGACCCCCATTTGCTGAGAGGTCGTTGCCACGCCACCGCCCCCTGCCGTGGCGTACGACATGCCTGGATTCTTTTTGGCGTATTCAATAAAGTCTTCTATCGTCTTCCAGGGACTGTCGGCAGGGATGACCACAGATCCATTATGAAAATAACTGTATTGCACGACGCCCACAATGTCCGAAGGTTTGTAGCTCACCTTCATGAGAGCGGGTCGCGTTGTGATCGCCGAGGTGGCGCCGATCAATACCGTATAGCCATCCGGTTTTTTGGATACGAGCATGCCTGCAGCGACCGTGCCCCCTCCGCCGCCCTTGTTGTCGACAGCAATTGGCACACCCAGGATGCTCTCGGCCGCGCGGGCAAGGGCGCGTGCAGTAATGTCAGTTGTCGCCCCGGCGGCATACGAGACATAAAAAGTGATCGGTTTGTTCGGATAATCTTGTGCGCTCGAGACCGCAGGTGTTAGACCTAGCGTTAAACCAATGACCATTAATTGTTTAAGTTGAATCATTGCGCTCTCCTGATTACTCTTGCGTCAGTTTTGCTGCTTCAACAGTCTGTCGCCAGTTGGCAATCTCTGTTTGAACAAAGGCGTTAAATTCAGTTGGACTGTTACCGCCCGGGATACCACCCATTTCTTTAAAGCGCTTTTGAATATCTGGTGTTTGTAGGACCTTGACGGTGGCCTGCTGTAGGCGGTCGATGATGGGTTGAGGTGTTGTCGCGGGGGCAAACAAACCGAACCAAGCTGTTACCAACATATTGGGTACGCCCGCCTCGGCCATCGTCGGCACATCGGGTAACTCTGGTGCGCGAACATCGCTTGTGACGGCTAGCGCGCGCAACTTACCGCCCTTGATTTGTGCCATCACGCTCGGAGCCGTCGCAATCATGAAGGTGAACTGATTGCCTAACAAGGCTCCGGTTGCAGGGCCTGCGCCTTTGTAGGGGATATGCGGCACCTGTATATCGACCCGCTGCATAAACATTTCGCCGGAAAGATGTGGCGATTGCCCAGCCCCAGCAGAACCAAACGAGTAAAGCGAGGGATCCTTTTTAATTGCCGCGACGAGCTGCTGTACGGTCATAAAAGGCGTGCTGCTATTGACCACCAGAATATTTGGGTTGGAGATGACGAGCGTAATCGCGCTGAAATCATCAGGTCGGTACGGTAGCTTTTTATACAGACTGTAGTTGATCGCATGAGAGCCGATATTGGCCATCATTAAGGTGTAACCGTCGGGCGCTGCCCGCGCTACATGTTGTGAACCGAGGATACCGCCCGCGCCAGCCTTGTTTTCAACAACGACCGTGGTACCTAATTCTGCGCCCAGCTTTTCGCTGATGATGCGAGCTGCCTGATCGCCTGTGCCCCCGGGCGCAGCGCCGACAATGATCGTGATTGGCTTGTCGGGCCATGCTGCCGCGCTGGGCAAGCTCAGCACGAGCGAGACACCGGCAAGCGCAAAACCGCACGAGCGTAATAGCACTTGAAAAGTCTTTAAGTTGACCGACAGCATCAAAGTAGTCTCCAGATACTGGATTTATATTGTTTGTTATGGATTAAGGTTAGCAGGAAATCATCAACTGTTTGCATTTCCCGCTAGACGCAACGGCGTTCGATCGCCATAATAAGGGAAAAATAGTGAGACATCGTGTTACGCGGGTAGAGTCTAGCTAGATCGCGTACACCCAGACCTTCAAAAGAAACATGTTTAAAGAGCGGCACCCGATCCGAAGGATAGGGGCAGCCTGCTTCATAAAAGCGAGATCATGATGCGCACAAAAATTGCTAAAAAAAGTAATGCAGGATTTACAACAGTCGGTGATGTATCGCGCCGAGCCATCATTGGCGACCATTATGTCGACGGAATGTTGAAAGAAAAAAACGCCTTCGATCATGAGTGGCAAGAGTACTTAAACAATCAACTCTGGGGACGAACCTGGGCGCGCGGTATTTTGAGTCATCAACAGCTCAGCCTGATCAACCTGTCGATGTTGGCAGGCCTGGGGCGAATGGAAGAGTTTGAATTGCATTTTCGAATTGCTTTGACGCGCACAAAAGTGCCGCTCATTCAACTACGTGAAATCCTGCTACACATTGGGATGTACTGCGGGGTGCCAATCGGTCGCGATGCCTTTGCAATGGCACGACGCGTACTGAAAGAAGAAGGCATTGATGTTTCGCGATTAGATGAGGTGCCTGCGAAAAAAACATCAAAGAAAGTAAAAAAATAAAAAATTTCTACAACAATGTTTTGCCAAGGTTCCGATATGAGCGCTATTGCATTAAATGACAGATTGCCTCGCATTGTAAAAATAATTGGACGAGCCTTTGCTTTTTTAGCGCTAGGGTTCGCGCCCTCTATTTATGCGCAAAGTTTTCCGGTTAAACCGATTACGCTAGTCGTGCCGTATCAGGCAGGAGGCAGTTCGGATGCCATTGCGCGTGCCATGGCGCGCTTGGTTGGAAAAGACCTGGGCCAGCAGGTCATCGTTGAAAATAAGGCAGGTGCGGAGGGCATGATCGGCTCATTGGACGTCATGAAGTCGACGCCCGATGGCTACCGAATTATGTTTGGAGGTGCGGGTTCGATGATCGTTGTTCCAGCGCTCAGGCGCACGCCACCGTTTGCTCCGGGCTCCCAATTTACTCCGATTGCGGGGGTGGTTGATTTTTCGTTTTTCT
>CALQNE010000127.1 GCA_943331855.1 Bordetella parapertussis | reverse complement strand
CCGACCAAACTGGTGAACAGCCGCTAAACCACCTACGATTGCCCAATCACCGATATGAACATGCCCACCCATTTGCACGCCATTGGCCAGGATCACGTTGCTACCGATCTGGCAGTCATGCGCGACATGGACATAGGCCATCACCCAATTATCTGAACCCAAACGCGTCACGCCAACATCTTGCACGGTACCCGTGTTGATGGTCACGTATTCGCGAACCATATTGCGATCACCAATCTCGAGCCGGGTGGGCTCTCCGGCGTATTTCTTATCCTGAGGCATTCCACCCACAGAACAAAAGCGATAAAAATGATTATCTTGTCCGATCGTGGTGTGGCCATCGATGACACAGTGCGCGCCAATCTTTGTATTCGCACCAATTGTTACGTGAGGACCAACAATCGAATAAGGACCGACGCTCACCGTAGGATCTAATTGAGCCAACGGATCGATCAACGCAGTGGTATGAATAAGCGCTGACATTTTTTATTCCACAGGGCGAATCGCGCACATCAACTTGGCTTCAGCAACCTCTTGCCCATCGACAAAGGCACGCCCCTGGTATTTACAGATTTTGCTACCTAAGCGTTCGGCGACCACTTCAATATGCAATTGATCACCTGGCAGCACGGGCTTACGAAAGCGCGCCCCGTCAATTCCAACGAAGTAGTAAACACTTTCTTGATCTTTTGGCTTGAGCCCGGTTTCTTCAGCAAACGAAAAAATGGCCGCTGCTTGAGCCATTGCTTCTAGTATCAACACGCCAGGCATGACCGGGTGGTGCGGAAAATGCCCCACAAAAAATGGTTCGTTAATGGACACATTTTTAAGCGCCTTAATCGATTTTCCGGGCACCATTTCTAGCACGCGATCAATCAGCAACATCGGGTATCGATGGGGCAATCTTTCAAGGATACTTTTGATATCGAGTTGCATGGAGATTCCTATAAGTCCTGCGTCTAGCAAAATCGAACGATCATGACACCGCAATAAAAACTATTCTCGCTCAAGCTTGCGAAGACGTTTGCGCATACTTGAAAGCTGCGATATCACCGCGGCATTACGTTGCCAATCGGCATGCGGCGCAAACGGAAAAACGCCCGTATAACGGCCCGGCTCAGTCACATCGCTAGTGATCCCTGTTCCACCCGAAACGAAGACATCGTCGCAAATCGTAATATGGCCTGCAATCCCCGCTGCACCCGCAATCGTGCAACGGGCACCGATCGTTGTCGACCCCGCAACTGCAGTACACGCAGCAATCGCAGTATGCGTACCAATTCGGCAGTTATGAGCGATCATGATTTGATTATCGAGCTTTACGCCATCTTCAATTACTGTATTTTCAAGCGCACCGCGATCGATCGTTGTATTTGCACCGACTTCAACATCGTTACCAATCACAAGACCGCCAAGCTGAGGGATTTTCCCCCAGGCACCCTTAGCCAGACTTGGATCGGGTGCAAAACCGAAACCATCCGCACCAAGCACTGCACCGCTATGAACAATGACACGCGCACCAATCTGTACACCGTCGTATATCGAAACGCGAGGATGAATCGTGGTCGAAGCGCCAATTTTTACATCAGCCCCCAAAACACAGCCAGCGCCAATTTGAACCATGGCCTCAATCGTGCAGCGCGCACCGATGACGGCCAATGGGCCAACTGTGACACTAGGCGCCAGGATCGCAGTCGGATCTACGACTGCAGAGGGATGCACACGGATTTCGCGGGCGGGCTGTCTTGCCCAATCAAACCATTGGGCGATTCGCGCGTACAACAGATAAGGGTGTTTGCATACGACACGGGCGTAAGCCGGTTGAACGGGTGCCTGTGAAAGTAATTCGTCAATCTCAGGCAAAACAATCACCACCGCAGCTTGAGTGACAGCGAGTTGCTCGAGATATTTTGGATGAACAATGAACGAGGCTTCGTACGGCCCCGCATTGGGCAATGCGCCTAAGCCCGCTACAGTCGGATCCGAAAACTGGCCAATACCGGGAACAATTTTCTGAACCAAGCCCCCAGGTATCGCCTTGAGTAACTGAGACAGTAACGGTGCGCGTTCGGGGGTTAAGAGAACAGGCATTGGTCTGCGAATTTATTTGCCGAGTGCCTGAATCACCTTATCGGTGATATCCACACGTGGATTCACGGTGACGGCATCCTGGATCACAATATCAAAGCTTTCTTGTTCTGCAATTTTTTTAATGGCGGCATTTGCTTTTTCGATGATAGTCGCAAACTCTTCGTTACGACGACGGCTAGAGTCTTCTTGAATTTCGCGCCGTTTACGCTGTAAATCGGCATCAATATTTGCCAACTCACGCTGGCGCTTGTTGCGCTCTGACTCTGACAATACAGGAGCATCTTTCTCAAGTTTTTGTGCCAGGCTGCGCAAATTATTAACTTGCTTTTCAAGTTCTTCAGCACGCTTTTTGAATTCGTTTTCAATTTTTGTCTGGGCTGCTTTAGCCGGTGCCGAGTCACGCAAAATACGCTCTGTGTTTACAAAACCGATCTTGGTTCCCTGCGCCTCAGACTGCGCATGTGACGCAAGCGTTAAACCGAGCGCCAAACCAGAGACGGCGGCAAACGACATCAACTTAGAGGTAAGCTGGCTCAAGACTGAACGTTTTGTACTAGTAGTCGAAGCGAACATTATTAAAATCTCACAATAAACAAATTTCAGCACGCAAGTGTGCAAATAATAAAATTTAGAATCCGGTACCGATTTGAAACTGGAATATCTGGGTGTTATCGGTGTCTTTTGCATTGAGCGGTTTGGCTAACGATAGTTGCAAAGGTCCGATTGGTGAAACCCAAGACACACCAATACCGGCGCCGTAGCGCAACTGACTCAGGTTAATCGACGTGTCATTTCCGTAGCCATCAGTGCCATACACCTGCCCGCCATCAACAAAGGCAAACCATCTAAAGGTACGGTCATTTTGCGTGCCTGGCATTGGGAAGTAAAACTGAACGTTACCCACGACACGCTTAGAGCCACCCAAGTACGTGCCCGTTAACAAGTCACGCGGCCCTAAAGAGTTTTGCGAATAGCCACGAACAGTGCCGATACCGCCAGCATAGACATTTTTGAAGATAGGGTATTGCAAATCACTATAACTTTTACCGTAGTCAAACAAAGCGTTTAACCCCAGCGTGTAGTCTTTTCCGATTGGAACAAACAACTGTTGTTGAAGGCCAATCATGTAGTACTGCAGATTCAAAGTTCCGACGTCGGCCTTAATACGGGTAAATGAGCCTTTGGTTGGGGTGAGTGCGCTATCGCGCGTATCCTTAGCCCAGCCGGTATTAAAAATTACAGCTGTAGTAGTCTCACCGTAGTTGTATACATACTCTCTGTAGGCCAAGGGCGAGTTATCGTACAGCCCGATCGTATTACGCTCGACGCTTGCACCGCCATAGACACGATCAAACTCAGAAATTGGTACGCCAAAACTTAAACCCGAACCCAGCGTCGTTACTTGATACATACCCGGATTGTTCGAGTAAGGGGTCATCGTTCGATAATAGACCGAGGTCGTGCGACTGATACCATCATTTGTGAAGTAAGGGTCAGTGTGCGCCAACACAGCAGAACGGTTATACAAACTGGTATTCAAGTTTAAAGTGAGGTTCGTGCCACTACCGAACACGTTATCCTCGGTAATGCCCGCGCTCAAGATCACGCCGTCAACCTGACCGTAACCAACACCAAAGTTGATCATCCCTGTTGGTTTTTCGGCAACCGCCAAACTAATATCGACTTGATCGGGTGAGTTCGGCACCGGCTCAGTCGCAACTTTGACTTCTTTGAAGTAACCGAGTCGATCCAGACGATCGCGCGAGAGTTTGATTTTGCCTGAGTCGTACCACGCAGCCTCAGGCTGGCGCAACTCACGTCTTACAACTTCATCACGTGTGCGATGGTTGCCTGAAATTTGGATTTTACGTACATACACCCGACGACTTGGATCGATGTAGAAAGTAAGATCGGCCGTTTGCGTTTCACGGTTAAGTATTGGATTTGGGTTGACATTGGCGAAGGCATAACCCAAACCACCCAGGTAGTCAGTGATGCTTTTGGCAGTCGCATTTGTTTTTGCGCCTGAAAAAATTTCACCCGCTTTGATTTGCACCAGGTCGTTTACTTCAGCCTCAAGCCCAAGCAGATTACCCGCTAAATTCACGCTCGTGATTTTGTAAGGTTTGCCTTCTGAAATCGTCAGTGTGATAAAAATATCTTTACGGTCGCTCGAAATCGTGACCTGGGGGGCTTCTGCTTTATATTCAAGATAGCCACGATCAAGATAAAACGACTTGAGGGTCTCCATGTCACGCTCGAGCTTTTCGCGCGAGTATTTATCGCTATCGGTGTACCAGGACAACCAACCAGGGGTGGTCATTTTGAGGAGACCTAGCAGGTCATTTTCGGTGAACGCTACGTTTCCAACCACTTTAATTTCACGAATACGCGCAACAGCACCTTCGAATACATCAAAATTCAGACCTACCCGATTACGAGGGAGCGGTGTAATGGTTGAGGTAATCTCAGCCCCGTATTTGCCTTTGCCAAGATATTGCTGGCGCAATTCAAACTCAGCCTGTTCAAGCATCGACTGGTCAAAAACACGACCTTCACCAAAGCCAATCTGGCGAAGCGAGTCGGTAATGGTCTTGGGTTCAAATTCTCGCATCCCGCTAAAGGAGATTGAAGCAATTGTTGCGCGTTCTTGCACCACGACAACGACAACTCGATTCGACGTTTCGATCCTGACGTCGACAAACATTCCAGTTGCATAAAGGCGCCGCACAGCCTCGGTTGCCAGATCATCAGTGAACTGCTCGCCGACCTTGACAGGTAACTGGCTAAAAATTGTGCCTGGCTCAGTGCGCTGCATACCTTCGACGCGGATATCGCTGACAACGAACGGCACAAAGGCGCTGGCCGTCAAGGGACTCGCGACACAGAATATCAATAAAAAGTGTGTAAAAAAGGTTGTGCACAGTTGCCGGCAACGGGCGCGAAAATACTGCAAGCTGACGGACATTCTGAACAATCCTTGAGACAAACTAACATTCATAAATTAAACGCACGCACGATTTTAAGGCAGAACGGGGCTAACTAAAAATCCGCACGAGATCATTAAACAGAGCCACCGCCATGAGGGCAGCCAAAATACCGATCCCGGCGCGCTGGCCCCAGTCCACTGTCCGTGCCGAGGGCGGGCTCCCGCGGAAGATTTCGACTAGATAGTACAGCAGATGCCCTCCGTCTAGCATGGGGATCGGGAGTAAATTCAACACGCCAAGGCTGACGCTGACCAAGGCTAGAAACGAAACGTAGGCCGCCCAACCAATTCGGGCTGTTTGACCCGCATAATCCGCAATTGTGACCGGGCCACTGATATTTTTGATCGAAACCTCACCAATCAGCATTTTTCCCATCATTTTGAGAGAAAACCAGGCCGTATCGTAGGTTTTCGTCAAACCGAGCCAAAGGCTGTCGAAGACACCATAACTGACCTCCACCAAAGGAATATTGGCGCCCAACTGAAATCCGGCACGTCCAACCGTTTTGCCATTTTCAATCACCACAGCGGCCGGTGTCAGGGTTAAAGCAATGATCTGCCCGCCCCGATCGATCTCCATTGCAAGGGGCTTATTGGCATGTGCCTGGATAACCTCAATGACCTGGCCGACCTCAGGCTTTTGCACGCCCGCAATCGAAAGGATTAGGTCACGCGGGCCCAACCCAGCGGCTTGTGCCACACTACCTTCAACGACAGAGCGGATCTGAGGTGTTGTGCCGCCTACGCCCAAGCCCAGACGGCGCATGGGATCTTCTGTCGTTGGGTCAACTGCCACTGGGATCTCAAGCATTCGCGTCAGGCTGCTGCCGCCACGCTCTAACCCAAGTTCGACCTGTCCGCCCTCGGATGCCAACTGCAAAAGTGCCCATCGAGCCTGCGGCCAAGAAGCCACTGGCTGCTGATTCACAGCGGTCAGTCGATCTCCAGACTGAATCCCACCAACCGCAGCGATACTACCTGCGGGCGGGGTGCCAAGAATCGCGGCGGGTTCTTGAGTACCAATAAAATTAATAAGCGCGTAGAACACTACCGCCAAAATTAAATTGAACACAGGGCCTGCAGCAACAATGGCAAACCGTTTACCCACGGACTTAGACTGAAAGCTCTGCGAGCTGAGCCCCTCGGCACTCGGGGCCTCAGCCGAAGTTGGTGTCTCGTCGAGCATCTTGACGTAGCCCCCTAAGGGGATTGCAGATAGCACCCACTCTGTCCCATGACGATCGACGCGTTTGAGCAAAACTCGCCCAAAACCGACAGAAAAACGCAAAATTTTGACGCCACACCAGCGCGCAACCCAATAGTGTCCCAGCTCGTGAAATGTCACCAGGATACCAAGTGCGACCAAAAAAGCGATCAAAGTTAAAAGCATGTTTCTCTTTTAAAAACCAGCATAAATGGGATCAAACTGCCGAGGCTTGACGTGCAGCTAAACGTGCTCGTTCGTCTAGCGCAATGATATCGTCTAATGAGGCAAACCCGCTATCATTTTGACCTGCCTGCCAGGCAAGTGTGCTCTCGATCACATTTGCAATCTGGGTGTAGGCAAGACGCCTATCGAGAAACGCGGCAACTGCCACCTCATTGGCCGCATTCAAGGCCACGCAGGCACCCTGCCCAGCTTTTAAGGCCTGAAATGATAGAGCCAGACAGGGATATTTTTTCATATCCGGCTGTGAAAAATCGAGACGTGCTGTCAAGGCAAGGTCAAGCATCCCCACGCCTGAACTGATTCTTTCGGGAAAACCTAAGCCATAGGCAATCGGCGTACGCATATCGGGCTGCCCGAGCTGCGCGATCACCGAGCCATCCTCATACTCAACCATGGAATGCACCACGCTTTGTGGGTGGATGACAACGCTAATGCGCTCTGCCGGCATCGCAAAAAGATGATGTGCTTCTATCACCTCGAGCCCTTTGTTCAGCATTGTGGCCGAATCCACCGAGATTTTTTTTCCCATACTCCAATTCGGATGCGCGCACGCCTGCTCTGGAGTCACGTGGGTCAAATCCTCCCAGCGCTGCTCGCGAAACGGACCACCAGAGGCCGTTAGAATTAAGCGTCGTACACCCAGCGCAGGGCCCGTAGGCGCACTGGCACGCCCGTGATGCGGCAAGCATTGAAAAATAGCATTGTGTTCACTATCGATGGGCAGCAACTCTGCACCAGATTCACGTACCGCAGCCATAAAAATCGAGCCTGCTGCGACCAGTGCCTCTTTGTTTGCAAGCAAAACCCGTTTGCCCGACTGTGCAGCAGCCAGTGCTGCGGGCAAGCCGGCTGATCCAACGATGGCAGCCATCACCGATTGACTCGCTGGGTCACGGGCAACATCGACCAAGGCCTGCGCGCCAACATGAATCTCGGGTCTGCCGGGTGCATCACCCCACGCCGCTTTAAACCGCTCTGCCATCGCCTGGCTTGGCACTGCAACGACGGTGGCTTTCGCGTTAAACGCCTGCTGCGCCAGCAAGTCCATCCGACTATGTGCTGTCAACGCATGTATCGCGAAGCGGTCTGGATGACGAGAGATCACATCCAGCGTATTTTGACCGATCGAACCGGTCGAGCCCAGGATGGTGACAAAAATTGGACTCACCATGACGACCCCTCAACCAATACAAACGCCAGAGGTACCACCGCAACAACAGCATCAATGCGATCGTACACACCACCGTGACCAGGCAGTAGTTGGCTTGAGTCTTTCACACCTGCTCGCCGTTTAAGCAACGACTCGTA
The DNA here is from genome assembly GCA_943331855.1 of Bordetella parapertussis. Classification (GTDB taxonomy): domain Bacteria; phylum Pseudomonadota; class Gammaproteobacteria; order Burkholderiales; family Burkholderiaceae_B; genus Zwartia; species Zwartia parapertussis_H. Next base: position 1,689 of record CALQNE010000127.1, on the reverse strand, counting down.
TAGATCCCCCGTGATTGAAAACACCGCCAAGAGCGTTCCAGCCACAATTAATCCCAGCCACGACCAATTCGTCAGCAACACTGCGGCGAAGGTGTTGGGCCAACCAGCTGATGCAATGAGCCAGGCAACCACCCCCACAACACCTGCAAGCGCCCCTTCTATTGTTTTACCGGGACTAATACTTGGTGCGAGCTTATGTCGACCAAACGCGCGCCCCACAAAATACGCCGCAATATCTGCAACCCAAACGACAATCAGAAGTGTCACCACAAAACTAGGACCACGCTGGACATACCAAGATGCCAAAACCACCCATGTTGCATAGAGCGTGATCAACGCAGCAAGACTGTTTGTAAACGCGTGCACGGGTTTGGATACTTGCGATCGCCAAAGCGTTGGCAGCATGATCAATACCCAGATGAGCACTGCGCTTAGGACAATGCTTTTTACCGCAAGATTTAGTTTGATCTCACCACTGAGCCATTGATTGGCCTGCAATAGTGCAGCCACAAACAGCAAGAGCGCCCCGGTAAGCGACCAAAGAGTGCGCCCACTTAGCGTCAGTCGCAGCCACTCAAAACCCGCGCAGGCACAGGCGACTGAAAGAAAGATGAGAAAAGGCCAGGCAGATGACGCTGACACTGCTAGCGCGAGCACACCCAGCAAAACAATGGCAGTGACGACTCGTTGCTTTAGCATACCCGCTAGCTTGTGGCTAAGCTATGAACTTGGGCGCTTGTTCGACCAAATCGACGCTCGCGCGTTCGATACCACTCAAAGGCCTCGAGCAGCTCGGCTTCACCGAAGTCTGGCCAATAACACTCTGTAAAAAATAGTTCGGTGTAGGCCATCTGCCAAATTAAAAAATTTGACATGCGCTGCTCGCCACCGGTTCGAATAAACAAATCAGGTTCAGGCGCCCAAGCCATCGACAGATAAGGCGCTAAACAGGTTTCATCAAGTTCATTTGGATTTGTCACTAGCTCAGGACGCGCCGCAAGCAACGCGCGAGTCGCTTGCAGAATATCCCAACGGCCACCGTAATTTGCTGCGATGGTCAAATGCAACTGATCGTTATGTTGTGTTTTTTGTTCGGCCTGAGCAATCAAATCCTGAAGCTTGGGCTCAAAGGCAGACAGATCACCCACCACATGCAAACGCACGCCTTGGTCTTGCAAGCGCGCAACTTCGCGTTCAAGCGCCTGCACAAACAGCCGCATCAAGAGTGAGACTTCATCGGCGGGTCGGCGCCAGTTCTCTGAACTAAAGGCAAACAAGGTCAAGTATTTAACGCCAGCAGCTCCGCAGGTTTCAACTGCTCGACGCACAGACTGAACCCCTTTTGCATGACCCGCTGTGCGAGGCAATAAACGCGCATGCGCCCAGCGACCATTGCCGTCCATCACAATCGCTACATGCGTAGGAATCGCACCTGTGACAGGAACTTCGCGGGTTGAGCTGATCGCCATGTGGGGAGGCGGCCTAAACCGTCAAAATCTCTGCTTCTTTTTGCGCGACCATCTTATCGATTTCAATCACACAACGATCGGTCAACTTTTGTACGACCTCTTGGCCCCGACGCTCATCGTCCTCTGAAATCTCTTTATCTTTTACGAGTTTTTTAAACGCATCATTTGAATCACGACGCAAGTTACGCACTGCAATCTTGGCATCTTCACCTTCAGACTT
>CALQNE010000126.1 GCA_943331855.1 Bordetella parapertussis | reverse complement strand
CTTGATCGACCTCGTGTCCGAATCTGGCATCGCCGAGCTCGAGATTACCGAAGGTGAAGGCAAGGTTCGGATCGTTAAGTTTTCGCAGGCACAGCAGCCGGTTGCCTATGCGGCACCCGTGGCGGCTCCAAGCTACGCCCCAGCCGCGCCGGTTGGTGCCGAGGGCAGTGTGCCGGCTCCTGCACCCGTGGTTGCAGGGCACACGGTTAAAGCGCCGATGGTTGGCACTTTTTATCGTGCTGCGAATCCAGGATCGGCCGCCTTTGTTGAAGTTGGACAAACCGTCAAAGAGGGTGAGCCACTTTGCATCATTGAAGCCATGAAACTGCTCAATGAAATTGAGGCAGATAAATCTGGCGTCATTACCGAAATTTTGGTTGAAAACGGTGAGCCTGTTGAGTACGGCCAACCGCTTTTTGTGATCGTCTGATATGTTTGAAAAGATTCTGATCGCCAACCGAGGCGAAATTGCGCTGCGCATTCAGCGCGCGTGTCGTGAAATGGGTATCAAAACGGTTGTGGTTCACTCCGAAGCCGATCGTGATGCCAAGTATGTCCGCCTGGCAGATGAGTCGGTGTGTATTGGCCCAGCCGCCTCGCGCGACAGCTACCTTAATATGCCAGCGATTATTGCGGCTGCCGAAGTGACGGATGCCGAAGCCATTCATCCGGGCTACGGATTTCTATCTGAAAACGCAGACTTTGCTGATCGGGTCGAAAAAAGTGGTTTTGTCTTTATTGGCCCACGACCTGAATCCATCAGATTGATGGGCGACAAGGTGAGCGCTAAGCAAGCCATGATCGCGGCGGGCGTGCCGGTCGTGCCGGGTTCACCCGGTGCCTTGCCAGATGATCCTGCTGAGATTTTGCGATTGGCCGCCGAGGTGGGTTACCCGGTCATTATTAAGGCTGCGGGCGGCGGTGGTGGTCGCGGGATGCGGGTGGTCCATACTGAGGCGGCCTTACTGAATTCGGTCGCGATGACAAAAACAGAAGCCGGAACGGCTTTTAATAACCCCGAGGTTTACCTCGAAAAATTCCTTGAAAATCCCCGGCATATTGAAATTCAAGTGCTGGCCGATGGTGGCCGCAATGCCGTATGGTTGGGTGAGCGCGATTGCTCAATGCAGCGCCGTCATCAAAAAGTGATCGAAGAGGCTCCGGCTCCAGGCATTGCGCGCAAGTTAATTGAGCGCATCGGTGAACGCTGTGCCGAAGCATGCCGCAAAATTCAATACCGTGGTGCGGGAACGTTTGAATTTTTATACGAAAACGACGAGTTTTATTTTATTGAAATGAACACCCGTATTCAGGTTGAGCATCCCGTCACTGAGTTAATTACTGGCATTGATTTGGTGCAACAGCAGATTCGCGTGGCTGCCGGCGAGAAATTTACCTTGCGACAGCGTGACATCAGCTTTAAAGGACACGCACTTGAGTGCCGTATCAACGCTGAGGATCCGTTCACGTTTGTGCCGAGTCCAGGCCGTGTGACCAACTGGCACACCCCAGGAGGCCCAGGTGTGCGTATTGATTCGCATGTGTTCAATGGTTATTTTGTGCCGCCCTACTACGATTCGATGATCGCTAAAGTGATCACCTACGGAGATACGCGCGAACAAGCCGTGGCGCGTATGACAATCGCCTTGTCTGAGATGGTCGTTGAAGGGATTAAAACAAATATCCCTTTGCATCGCGAGCTCATGGCTGATAGTCGTTTTATGGCAGGTGGTACCAGTATTCATTATCTAGAACACAAGCTTGCGGCTCGGCCCTAAGCGATCGTCTCGCGCCAGGCGCGTAGATCTCAAGTCCCTCGCGAACGGAAACTCTCATGCGTGAATTGGTGTTGTTGTGTCCGGGTACGTTGGCCGAGCCTCTATCTGACGCTTTGCTCGAAGCCGGTGCTTTGTCGGTGTCGGTTGAAGATGCAGATTCTGACACTGACGAAGAGCAGCCTCTGTTTGGTGAGCCTGGCAGCGAACCGAATACTCAGGCCTGGAGCCGCAACCGGGTGATCGTGCTACTTGCAGATGGCACGGATCCTGAACAGCTACTTGCAGTGGCCAGACTTGATCTTGATGATCAGACTGACCTGCCCTGGTTTTTGCGACAAGTGCCCGATGCCGACTGGGTGCGCCTAACACAATCTCAGTTCGGTCCGATCGAGGTTGGCACCCGAATCTTCATTGTGCCGAGTTGGCACGCCGATCAAATGCCGCTTGTGCCTGAGCTTAATCGCATCGCGATTCAGCTTGACCCGGGTTTAGCGTTTGGTACCGGTAGTCATCCGACCACCCATCTTTGCTTAGAATGGTTGGCCGCCGAATTGCCTGAGCGCGCCTCGGTGCTCGACTATGGATGTGGGTCGGGCATTTTGGCAATTGCTGCTGCGATGTTAGGTGCGCAAGAGGTCACGGGGGTTGATATTGATGAGCAGGCTGTGCAAGCGACGCGCGATAATGCCAGCGTGAATAAAGTCAAGGTGAAGTCGCTGTTGCCCGATGACTTAGCCGATGGCCTATACGATGTGGTGGTCGCCAATATTTTGTCGAATCCCTTAAAAGTCTTGGCCCCCATGCTTGCAGGGCGTGTACGTTCAGGGGGACAATTGATTCTATCGGGTGTGTTAGAGCGCCAGGCTCAAGAAGTGGCGGCGGCTTATGCGCCCTGGTTGACGATGTCGGTCTGGCAAGCGCGCGATGGTTGGGTGTGTTTGTCCGGCGTAAAAGCTTAACTTGAGCCGAGGGTATTTTTTGCCGCTGTTATCGATTCTGAAGGCCATTTAAATGAGTCTTGTCACGCGTTGTCCAAAGTGCCAAAGTGACTTCATGGTGTCACTTGAGCAGTTGCGCGTGCACGATGGTTTGGTCAGATGTGGCCAGTGCACAAATATTTTTGATGGGCAGACTGCTTTAGAAAGCGCGTTACCGACCTTGACGCAGCGTGCGACTAGTCTACGAGAACAAACAGTACAACCTGTCGCGGTGCCTGCTCCGACAGAGTTCCAGAAGCAACCGGGCGCGCCAGCTGTGCTCAGACGCCGGGCGCAAACTGGGGCAGAGTTTGAACGTACTCCAGAACAGTCTTTTGTGGCTGAGCATCCTGAGCCTGTTTATCAAGAGCCTACCCGAGATTCTGAGGCGGTCCTGCGGGTGCACGGTGAGGCGCGACTGCGTGGCGAGCATGGCTCTGCGGTGGGCCGCAGTACCCCAAAATTTTTAATCGATGAGACGCCTTTAGACGGCTTGCGCCACTGGCTTTGGGTGATTTTAATGACGAGCGCGGCGCTGCTGTTGCTCGCGCAGTTAGCTTATGTTTACCGCAACGAATTGGTGACGCGCATCCCAACGTTACTTCCTTTGGCACGCACAGCATGCGCGCAATTAAAATGCGAAGTGTCGTTGGTGAGGCACCTAGACCGCATCACGATTGAATCAACTGCGCTTGAGCAAATGCCCGGCACCCAAGTAGAGGGGCAGGCGAGCGTATTGACCTTGAAGTTTTCAATCCGCAATCGCTACGATAAGATGCAGCCTTGGCCTCATTTATCGGTTGAGCTCAAAGACGCTTCGGGCACCACGGTTATCAGAAAAGTACTGGCGCCTGAGCAATATTTGCCCCAGTCCTTAGCAACTCGACCCTTTGGGGCGAACCAGGAAACACACCTCAGTTTGCCAATGATAGTGAACGGTTTACAGATTAGTGGTGTTCAACTCAATCGATTTTTCCCTTAAGAGACCAGTATGACCAAGCCTGTATTGATTTGTGGTTCTGTCGCGTTTGACACCATTGCGGTATTTGACGGACGTTTTAAAGACCACATCTTGCCGGATCGCATCCATGCCTTAAGCGTGTCGTTTTTAGTGCCTAGGATGCGTCGTGAATTCGGGGGATGTGCCGGCAACATTGCCTATAACATAAAGTTACTGGGCGGGCAGCCTGTTCCCGTGGCAACGGTTGGCGAAGACGCAGGCGATTACCTACAACGTTTTGAACAGTTTGGGATTGATACTCGCCTGATCCGCAGTTTGCCTGACACTTTAACTGCGCAATGTTTTATCACGACAGACTTAGACGACAATCAGATTACCGCATTTCATCCGGGTGCGATGGATCGCTCTGCTGAAAATGATCTAACGGGTGAACAGGGTGCGTGGGCCATCGTTGCGCCAGATTCAAAGGCGGGCATGATGGCGCATGCTAAGCGTTTGCATGCTCAGGGCACGCCATTTATCTTTGATCTGGGTCAGGCCATGCCGTTATTCGATGGCAAAGATATTCTTGAAATGCTGGCACTCGCTCAAGCGCTCACGGTCAATGATTACGAGGCTAGTGTTGTTGAACAACGCACGGGTAAAACGATTGCACAATTAGCGCAAGGTTTGCAGGCGGTGGTGGTCACTCGTGGCGCGAGCGGCGCCACGCTTTACACTGAGGGACAAGAACATCACATCAATCCCGTCATTCCTGCAGCGGTACTTGACCCGACCGGGTGTGGTGATGCGCATCGTGGCGGTTTGCTCTACGCATTGACACTTGGCTGGAGTTGGATCGAAGCCTGTAAGCTTGGTAATTTGATGGGTTCAATTAAAATTGCATCACGTGGGCCGCAAAATCATGCGCCTTCGCGTGCTGAAATTGGTGCACAGTTGCACGCACATTACGGCAGCCATCTGCCAGGCTAGTGTATTGATATTTTTCTGGAGTAATTTTATGCGTTCACTTTTATGCGCTTTGCGCTCAACGCCCTCTCGCTTATTGATCGGGGTTGCAATCCTGTCTAGCGTTGCATTGATCTCTGGCTGCGCTAAGCCAAGCGCTTCAGCAAATGTTTACACTTATGGGCAGGCGCAGCGCGACCAAGTTGTGCGTAATGGCACTATCGTAGGTGTGCGTCCCATCACACTTCAAAACGATCGCACTTCGGGCGCAGGCGTTGTCGCCGGTGGTGCGGTAGGCGGCGTTGTTGGTAGCACGGTGGGTGGTGGTACGGGCCGCACACTGGCCGTACTCGGTGGTGCAATTTTGGGCGCATTGGCAGGTGATGCGGTTGAAGAGCGCGTCGGTAAAAAAGATGGCCTTGAAATTACTGTTCGTCTGGATAACGGCGAAACGCGTGTGATCGCTCAAGAAGCGGATGTACCGTTAGTCGTGAATCAGCGGGTACAGGTAGTGAGCGGGGCCGGCCCGACACGCGTGACGCCAGTGACCGGTCAATAGTCTTTTTGCAATAGCGTATGCGTCTACTCAGGCGCGTTACGATTTGACTTGGTTCTTGGTTGTACATGTACAGAGAGCGGTGCGTCTTGATCGAATAGCACCGTTCTTTGTGGAAAAGGTAACTCAATGCCTGCCGCCGCAAAACGCGCCAAAATCTGCATGCGCAGATCGCTTTGTATCTCGTTGACCAAGACCCCAGTTTGAAGCTTGACCCAAAACTGAAGGTTAAATACCAAACCATTGTCGCCAAAGTCGTCTAGGGTCACCAATGGGCCAGGCGTACCCAGAACGTGCGGATTTTCTTTTCCTACCGAAAGTAGAATCTCTCGTACGCTTTGAGCATCTGAGCCATAGCCAACGGTTACTCGAATATCTCTGCGAGCATTGGTTGTGGTGTAGGTCCAGTTAATGAGTCTTTGCTCAACGAGCGTGCTGTTCGGAATCAGCGTGTCGTTGCCCTGTGGGCCGTGTACCGTCGAAAATCGAATGCCAATTGAGGTGACCGTACCTATTACCCCATCGATCTCAACCAAGTCGCCAATGCGAATTGGTTTTTCGATCAAAAGCATGACGCCACTAATCAGATTTTTTAAAATATTTTGTGTGCCAAAGCCTACCCCAATAGCCAGCGCTCCACCCAAGAAAGCGAAGGCGCTCAAGGGAATATCCACGAGGTTAAGTGCCGTCAATATTAAAGTGAAGCCAGCAACAAGCGTGAGCCAGCGTCCAAGCACGACAGATTTACTGATACCCAGATTTGCTTTATTGACTGCGAGCGCAAGGGTTCGGCGAATCAGGCGAGAGATCAGAACGAAGCCAACAATTAAAATAATGATGGCGCCTGCAGTTTTTCCGATGGTGATCCCGCGTTTTGTTTTGATTTCCCGACCATCGACCATAATTGAATCGTCAACGGCAAAGAGTTCATAGTGCCAAATCTCTTTGCTAATCTCAGTGGCAAAGACACGGGCCGCTTCGAGTCGTTGCAGTAGGGTTTTATGCGTATTAGCGTACTCAAGTTCAACGCCGACTATTTGAAGGTACTGATTGAGGCGACCGATGACAGAATATAGACTGCGTGTTGAGTCTATTTGCGCTGAAATCTGGGCAAGTAAGCCCTGTAAAAAGGATTTTTCTGCAGGGTCCGTAGCTTGCTGCACTTGCGTCGAGATATTAACGGCCGCTTGCGACTTATCGGCAATAACTTCTGTTAGGTGACTCAGTCCTTGTGCGAGTTGCTTGGAGAGGGTTTGTTGACGCAGCACCATGTCGCTCAGATCGCGTGCGACATCTGTATTTGAGTAAATCTTTTGGCGAATCTCCCATATCTGTAACGAAACTAGATTTAATTCGATCTGGGTGCGATATTTTTCACGTTCGATACGTGCCGTCTCTGCAAATGCATCGGCCGTGTTCCAGGATCTTTTTGCTGTGATCACAGAATCGGTTGCTGAGTTCGGTGTGCTCTCAAGTTGATCCAGACGTGCTTTGGCTGAAGCTGCTTGATCCAGTGTGCGGTTAATGCGGCTACTTGCTTGCTGCTCTTGGGCACGAAGTTGCTCGTTTGCGCGCTGTATGCCATCGCGAATTTTATTAAAGTCTTCGTTTGAAAAGACAAAACGATGCGCGTAGAAATCCCAGTTTTTCTTCAATAAAGAAAGTAGTAGCGTGGCGGTCGTGTGCTCGAAGGCGTTGGCATCTTTATCAATGGATAAATTAATGAGTTCGAGATTGATCCGACTGAGGCGACGTTCATTGTCGATGGCGGATTTATTGGCCGTCAGCTCTGTCGGTGAGGTTGTTTCGGTTTTTTGCGTGATCTGGCGTAGATCGGCCTCGATAGCCGAGCGTGATTTTTTGAGTTCAACAAGCTGCACGTCGATCATTGCGTGGCGCTGCGCCAGATGTTGAAGTTGCGCGTTGATGCGCATCATTTCAAATTGCAGATCGTCGGCGAGCCCTATAGGCCAGGGTGCTGAGCCGGATGGTGGTTGCCAGGCGAGCTTGTCCTTGCGGGCGTTGGCGAGCTTGTCGCTTAAGCGGCGCAGGTTTTTAATGTTGTCAATAACATGAGTGTAGGTATCGACCAGATGCACGAGGTCGTTCAGACGCTCTTTGGTGCTGACGTAAGCTTCCGAAGCTGGCGCATTCATTGCGTTTAAAGCATGTTGCACTTTTGCAAGATCGGCTTGTGTCGCGATTAAGCGTGCCTGCATGTCTTGCTGTTGTGCATCGATATCTGACGAGGTGCGCTCAGTTGCCGTTGGGGCGCTATTGTTTGTGCTCGGACTGAGCGCTGGTGGGCGTGTTTGCTGAGCGGCGATTTGTAACGTTGTTTGAGATGGCGACTGAGTCTGACCGAATGAACTACACGTGAGCCAGAGTAAGCTCGCGCCGACTAGCGCGTTGAATGGCCTGAGCCAGCGAGGAAGACGCGACGCAAGAGGATTGAGTGGCGTCGGCGCGTGCGCCTTCATCGCGTTAAATCCCAATTAACGTGAAACTGATGCGATTTAAAACCATCAGAGCGACTTGGGCTAAGACCAAGAGCACCAGAGCAGAGAGGTCAAGCCCGCCCAAGTTAGGCATGATCCGCTTGATAGGTTCTAGCAGTGGGGCGGTTAAGGTACGCAGGACGGGCATGATGGGCGCCATCGGATTAATCCAGGACAACACCGCTTGAATCAGAGTGAGCCAAACCATCAGATTTAAAGCCCAGCGCGCAACAGTCACCAGGGCTGCGACCAGTAAGCTCGGGACTTGTGCGGGGCTGAGCATTGTGCCGGTTGCGGCCAACCACATCAGCGATAGAAAAATGATGGCTACTAAAAAGACCCCCGCCAGGCTCGCCCCATCAAACCCCTTACCTGAAGGAATTAAGTTGCGAAGGGGGTGAACGAGCCAATTGGTGGCCTGATGAATTGCTTGCGACATGGGATTAAATGGGTGTAGTTTGACCGCATAGATCCAGGCACGCGCGAGCAGGGCTGCGCCTAAAAGAGAAAAAATAATTTCTAATAAAAAACGTAGGATTTCGCCAAGCATGTGGCAACTCCGATAAAAACCCGGCGGCAAGCACGGATGGATGGCAGTGATTCTGGAGGCGACGCCTCAATGGCATTATCGCAGCTTCTGCGTGGGTTAGAACAGGGTTTAGGCAATTGTGCGGACTGTTTTTAGCGATGACAACAATACGCTGGACAAAAAAAACCGTCCGGCGGACCGGACGGTTTGAACTTGCAAACCTTAGCTACCAAGCTCAGGGACGGCCACCCGTAGGAAACGGCCACGACGCTGCAGGATTCAGGGCGGTTTTCGCACCTGGTGCTGCTGCGGTCGAGGGGGCAGCGGCTGCCGGCTTTTTAGCGGCTGGCTTCTTAATTATTTTTTTTTTGCTGCTGGCTTCTTAGCTGCTTTTTTAGGAGCTGCTTTTTTTGCCACTTTCTTTACAGCTTTTTTAGCCGCAGGCTTTTTCTTAGCTGCTGCTGCTTTTTTTACAACTTTCTTGACTGCTTTTTTAACGACTTTTTTCGCAGCTTTTTTAACGACTTTCTTGGCTGCTACTTTCTTAACTACCTTTTTAGCTGCAGGCTTTTTCTTAGCTGCGACTTTTTTGGCAGGGGCTTTCTTTGCTGCTTTCTTTGCTGCTTTTTTGGCTGTTGCCATGGTAATACTCCTTAGTTCAGGGTCCCAAACGTTAAACCCGTGCTCAACTCATCCCACCATGGGATTTCGCGTCGCCCGAGTTATTCATCGGCACAAGCCGCTACCAAACGTCGGTAGCAAAGCGGTTTGTGCTAATGAATCCGGCACAGCCATTTGAACTGCCTCTCGCATCAGGGGCGCGAACCAATTCAAATGGCACCAGAGGGCGGGCCTGACCGCCTTCTGGCAAGTACTATCGTGTTTTGACTACAGACCTACGGCTTATTCCCAATTAAGGGCGCCGCCAGTCTGGTATTCAATGACACGTGTTTCAAAGAAGTTGCGTTCTTTCTTTAGATCAATCATCTCGGCCATCCACGGGAAGGGGTTCTCTTCTTGTGCGAATAGCGGTTCAATGCCGATCTGTTGGCAACGACGGTTAGCAATAAATCTGAGATATGACTTGAACATTGGGGCATTGAGCCCCAACACGCCCCGAGGCATGGTGTCTTCGGCGTAGGCGTATTCAAGGTCGACTGCTTTGGCAAACAGCGCACGAATTTCTTCGCGAAACGCGGGTGTCCAGAGCTGTGGATTTTCGAGTTTGATCGTATTGATGAGGTCGATGCCAAAATTGCAGTGCATCGACTCGTCGCGCAAAATGTACATGTACTGTTCTGCGGCGCCAGTCATCTT
>CALQNE010000125.1 GCA_943331855.1 Bordetella parapertussis | reverse complement strand
GTCGTCTGCCTTGAGGGAGCGTTTGTCTTTGGACCCCTCGCCTTTGTGCCAGCGTACTTGCACGAACGTCATGAAATCGCGGTTGCCTGGGCTGGTGGCATCAGCGGTTTATTTGCAGCGGGTGCGCTGATTTATGCGTTTTACGCAAATTATTTTGTACGTCGCTTTGGCGAATATCGCTTGGCCGTGGCTGGCGGCTGCATGATGGCCTTTGCGTTTGCGGTGTATTGGTTTTCTTCTGTTTGGTACTGGGGCGTACTTGCCAGTATTTTGTCAGGCCTTGGCTACTACCTATTGCATGCGGTGTTACAAACCCACGCCACACAGATGGCTCCGGCGATACGCGGCACAGCCGTCGCATTATTTGCGTCTTTTTTGTTTTTTGGTCAGTCGGTCGGCGTGATCCTGGCGTCTGTCGCGGTGGATCACTTGGGCTTGGCGGCCGTGTTTCCGATCGGAATTTTTGGCCTGCCTCTTTTGGCACTCGTCTTTGCCTGGCGTTTACAAAAACGCCAGGCCGCGCAAGCAAGCGCCTAAGCTTACTTTTGATTAAGCAGTTTTGCCGCAGCCACCGCAAAGTAAGTCAGGATGCCATCGGCGCCTGCGCGTTTGAATCCGAGCAAGGTTTCCATCATGACTTTGTCATGATCCAGCCAGCCATTGGCCGCCGCCGCCTTGAGCATGGCGTATTCGCCGCTCACTTGATAGGCAAAGGTGGGCACCTGAAAAGCATCTTTGACCCGTCTTAAGACATCCAGGTAGGGCATGCCGGGCTTGACCATGACCATGTCAGCGCCTTCGCGCAGATCGGCGGCAACTTCACGCAGGGCTTCGTCGATATTGCCCGGATCCATCTGATAGGCCAGTTTGTTGGATTTGCCCAAATTGTTTGCCGAGCCGACCGCGTCTCTAAAGGGGCCATAAAACGCGCTTGCGAACTTGGCCGAATACGCCATGATGCGCGTGTGAATGTAGCCATTGTCCTCGAGGGCTTCACGAATTGATCCGATGCGACCGTCCATCATGTCGCTTGGTGCCACAATATCAACGCCAGACTGGGCCTGAACCAGCGCTTGCTGAGTCAAGATTTGTACCGTGATGTCGTTCATGACGTAGCCATCGGCATCAATCACGCCGTCTTGGCCGTGGCTGGTGTAGGGATCAAGAGCGACGTCGGTCAAAATACCAAGCTCTGGAAAGCGCTTTTTTAGGCCTGCAACCACACGTGGAATTAAGCCGTCGATATTGATGGCTTCGCCACCCTCAGGTGTTTTGAGCGCTGGATCAATGACTGGAAACAGTGCCATGACGGGGATGCCGAGCTTGACGCACTCTTCGGCCACCGGCAGCAAGGTGTCAAGTGAATACCGTAACACCCCGGGCATCGACTCAACAGGCTGCTTAACTTTTTTGCCCTCGGTAACAAATACCGGATATATCAGGTCATTGACTGAGAGTGAGTGCTCGCGAACTAACCTGCGCGAAAAGTCATCGCGGCGTAAACGACGAGGGCGGTTGCCCGGATAATCGGCAAATACAAGATGTGGAGTTGTCATGGGACGACCTGTGGTGAGATCCAGTTTTCAATTTGCAAGGTGGCATCTTCGAGGCCGATCCGAGCCGTGGCAGAGAATGGGATGGCGTTTAAGGCCCCGATATCCTCTAGTTCTTTTTTTACAGCAAAGACAGCCTTGATGCGCTGCCCATATGGAAATTTGTCAGCTTTGGTCAACAGGGCTAACACGGGTCGGCGGGTGGGCGCGATCCAGTTTGCCAGTCGGCGATCAAGCTCGGTGACGCCGCGTCGAATATCGATGAGTAAAACAATGCCCGCAAGGGATTGGCGGCTTTGCAGATAGCCACCCAAAATATCGGCCCACTCTTCGCGGGCCCGGTGGGCGACCGCCGCATACCCATAACCGGGCAAGTCGACCAGATAACCCAGACGCTCGTCGGGGTCGAGCGGGTCAGGCAGGCCGAACATGTTGATTAGCCGCGTTCGACCGGGCGTTTTACTTGAAAACGCCAGACGCTTTTGGTTGGTGAGTACGTTGATCGCGGTCGATTTGCCAGAATTTGAGCGTCCGACAAAACAGACTTCTGGGGCGCCAGGCTCGGGCAATTGGTCGAGGCGGGCAGCCGAAGTAAAAAACGAAGCATGTTGCAAGAGGGACACTGTAGAGCCTAGAAGAATCAGTTCAGACGCTATTGTATAATCGTGCGTCTAAAACAGTGGTTTTTTGTGGATTAGGTGTTTTGTGTCCCACTCGGCGTCGAGGTCTTCAATGAAGTATTTGTTGTCAAAGGTAGTACTTGCGAGCTGTCTGATGCTCGGTGTTTCTGCCATGTCCCCCAGTATTGCGGCCGATGCCGCTGGTCCGGCCAAGCCAGACGCTGCCAAGGGTGCAACGCTTTACGAACAGGGTGATGCCGCGCGTGGTGTGGTTGCTTGCGCATCTTGTCATGGCGCTGCGGGTAACAGTACCATCCCCGCGAACCCAAACTTAGCGGCACAATCGCACGAATACCTCTACAAGCAGCTCAACGAGTTTCGTCCTAAAGCGGGTGCGACCGAAGCCTTACGCAAGGGCCCAGATGGTGCGCCTTCAGTGATGACGGCGATGGCAGCGTCTCTGACAGAAGCCGATATGCGTAATTTGTCGTTGTATCTCACACAGCAAAAGCTGTCTGAGCCCGCAACGGCAACCAATCCAAAGTTACTCGAACGCGGTCAGCATATCTGGCGCGCCGGGATCCCTGATCGCAATGTGCCCGCGTGTGCAGGTTGCCACTCGCCTAACGGCGCAGGTATTCCAGGCCAATACCCACGTCTGGGCGGTCAATATCCGAGCTACATTGAAGAACAGCTAAAGTTGTTCCGCGCAGGGCATCGTGCCAACGGCCCCATGATGAACCAAATCGCTGATCGCATGTCTGACTCAGACATCAAGGCTGTCTCTGATTACGCGGCGGGTTTGCGCTAATCGTCTGCGTATTACCTATGCAAGCAAGGGGGGTCGCGAGACACCCCTTTTTTTTTAAATTGACACTGTGACCACACCAAGCCCGCCCTCTGGCTCAATCGACAACGACGTTTCGCCTAGCGCAGGCTCGGGTGGACCGCGTTCGAGCTCGACCTGGGTGAATACGCTTGAGCTTTTAAGTTCAATGCGTTTCTCAATCAGTTTGCTGGTTTTTATTTGTATGGCAAGCCTGATCGGTACCGTGGTGGCGCAAGGCCGTTCTGCAAACGCGTATATCGATCAGTTTGGCCCCTTCTGGTTTGAGGTGCTGGATCAGTTTTCAATTTGGCATATTTATAACAGCTGGTGGTTTTTAGTCACGATGGCGTTTTTGGTGTTGTCCACGAGTTTATGTTTGATTCGTAATGCGCCAAAAATGCTGAAAGAGGCCTACTCTTTTCGTGAACAGATTCGTGCCTCGAGCCTGCGCTCGTTTCACCACAAAATAGAAATCGATACCTCGCGTGAACCCACTGCGGCTACGGCGTCTATTCAGGCCTGGTTAGAACGACAAGGGTATGCCGTGCGTCAACGCACTGACGGCGATTCATTGTTGTTAGCTGCGAAGCGTGGCAGTGGCAATCGTTTGGGCTATATCTTTGCGCACGCTGCGATCGTGATTATTTGTGTGGGTGGTTTGCTGGATAGTGAACTGCCGATTCGTTTGCAAGTGTGGTTGTTTGGCAAAACCCCGATTGTTGAAAATATGATGGTCGCCGACGTCCCTGAGCGTGGACGCTTGTCTGTCAATAATCCAAGCTTTCGTGCCAACGTGTTGGTGCCCGAGGGTAGTACGCGCAGCTCGGCCATTATCACGGTTGATGACGGTGCGCTGGTGCAACCCCTGCCCTTCACGCTCGCGTTAAAAAAGTTTGTGGTGGATTACTACTCGACTGGAATGCCGAGCCGCTTCATGAGCCAAGTTGAAGTGACGGATCCCGATACCGGTAAAAAGTTTGAGGCCAACATTGAAGTCAACGAGCCCCTGCACTTTAAGGGCGTTACGGTGTATCAATCAAGCTTTGATGATGGGGGCAGCGAAGTTGAGTTAATCGGTTATCCCTTGTCTGGCCCGAGCGCAGTCCCGTTTGATTTGAAGGCCTTGGTTGGGCAAACCAGTGACATTAGCCTGGGCAGTTCGGGCCAAAGCATCAAGGCAGAAATTACGAAGTTGCGCACCATAAACGTTGAAGATCTTAGCGCAGGCGATCCCGCCGCGCCCAAAGAGTTTGGCGAGCATGTAGCCTCGGTCACGGGAAGCGCAGCTGGCAAAAAAAATAAAAATCTTCGTAATATTGGCCCGAGCGTTGAGTACCGTTTAATAGATGCCAGCGGGCAGGCCACAACATTTCATCAATATATGCTGCCGGCTGAGCTTGATGGCTCACGGGTATTGTTGGCCGGCGTACAAGACCCGGGTCGACCAGGATTTAGATATTTGCGCATGCCGGTGGATGACTACAACACGGCGGGTGAGTTTATGCTTTTGCGCGCAGCGTTCGCGAGCCCAGTCGATCGCAAAGAGGCGGCAAGACGCCTTGCGCGTGCCTATCAAGGTAGCGCTGCTGATCAAAAAGCGCTTGAGACGTCAGCCGAACGTGCGCTTGACACCTTTGCCTCTGGCGGGTTGCAAGCGATTTCACGGTTTCTTGAAACCAATGTGCCGCCAGCTGAGCAGCAGCGTGCCGCAGATATCGTGATCCGTTTGTTGGGTTCGGGTGTGCATGAATTGCGAGGCGTGGCACGCGAACGCGCAGGGTTGCCTGTGCTGGCAACCTCGGCGTCACAAGTCGAGCTCGATGCAAACTGGTCAAGGCTGGCGGTCGCCGCCTTGTCTGATTTGGCGTTGTATCCTGCGCCCTTGATGCTGACCTTGAAATCGTTTAACCACGTACAGGCAAGTGTTTTTCAAGTTAGCCGCACACCGGGCAAGTGGATTGTGTATTTGGGTTGTTTGTTTTTAGTGTTGGGCGTCTTTACGATGTTTTATGTGCGTGATCGTCGCATTTGGGTTTGGTTGCGTCCGGCAGAAGGCACAAGCGGCACCCGTGTATTAGCGGCGATGACGTCACAGAAGCGTACACTTGATTTCAATCGTGAGTTTGATCGCTTTAAGGCAGCCCTGAACAAGCTCAGCCAAGCGCAAGCCTGATCAACATTTAAGTAGCACTGGGTAGCGGTTTATTTTTATTATTTCATCGAGATCTTTGTCATGACAGATTCAATCGCTGCAACGCGAAACGATTGGGATGACCTCTCTGAATCAGGCGACGGGCGCGACCAGCGTGGCCGACCGAATTGGACAGACGTTTTATTTTTTGTTGTGTTGGCCGTGGGTGCGGGCTATGCGCTGAGCGCGTTTAACAGCGCGATGGATTACTACGAGCAAACCATATTGGTGCTGGCTGTGCCTGCGATTACCTGGCTAGGTTGGCTCTGGCGTCCCTTGCGCACGTTGCTGGTTGTGACGGGTATGGCCGCGGGCTTTGCAATCTGGTTATATCAAGGCGATATTGCGCGAGCTGAACAGGTTTTCTTTCTAAAGTATTTATTTTCTTCACAGTCTGCAATTCTGTGGATGTGCGCTTTGTTTGTGTTGGCGACGTTTTGCTATTGGCTTGGGTTGGCGAGTCCGACGTCAGCCTGGCTGGGCACTGCGTTAACCTGGGGCGCAGTCTTTGCGGGTACGACCGGCATGCTGGTACGTTGGCGTGAGGGTCATTTGATGGGGCCCGATATTGGGCATATCCCGGTTAGCAATCTGTATGAAGTGTTTGTGTTGTTTTCGTTGATTACCGCGTTGTTTTATTTGTATTACGAACGCCGTTATGCAACGCGCGCGTTGGGCGGATTTGTCTTGCTGGTGATTACCTCAGCCGTGATTTTTTTGCTGTGGTATTCCTTCACCCGCGATGCCGCGCAAATCCAACCTCTAGTTCCCGCGTTAAAAAGCTGGTGGATGAAAATTCATGTGCCCGCCAACTTCATTGGTTACGGCACGTTCTCGCTAGCGGCGATGGTCGCGTTTGCGTATCTCGTCAAACAACACAGTCAAACCAAGTCGTGGCTAAAGTTGATGCCGCTCTTTTTGCTTGGGGTGTTATTGGCCGGCGAACCCATGATTTTTCGTAGCCAGGGCGTATCGACCACCTGGATGCTTTATTTTGGAATCGGGGCGTTGATCGTTGGCACAATTTTGTTGTTTCGCCGGCCGATCGGCGAGCGACTGCCTTCGTTCGAAGTGCTCGATGACATTATGTATCGTGCGATTGCAATCGGCTTTGCCTTTTTTACGGTTGCGACAATTTTGGGCGCGCTGTGGGCTGCGGATGCCTGGGGCGCCTATTGGCAGTGGGATCCAAAAGAAACCTGGGCGCTGATTGTCTGGCTGAACTACGCCGCCTGGTTGCATCTGCGTCTGATCAAGGGCTTGCGTGGCACGATGGCGGCCTATTGGGCGTTGGTGGGTTTGCTTGTGACCGGCTTCGCGTTTTTGGGGGTTAATATGTTCTTGTCAGGGCTTCACTCTTACGGTGCGCTGTAAACTGAGATGATCCGTGATTGGGTACGGCACTTGCTGAAGCTCAAAACAAAACCAACACCGCTGCAAGCGGTCAACCGCAACAGTTCATCGTGACACCTGCCAGACCCTGGGTTGTATTAGTTGCCACATTAACGGTTCAATCGCTTGTCGCGATGGCGCTCATTAATCTACCGGTTGTCGCGCCCGTTGTGGGCAAGGCCATTGGCGTTTCTACAAACTATTTGGGTGCGTATGTGGCGCTGGTGTATTTCGCCGCTATGGTGGCCACCCTGCTGGGGGGCGCGGCTGTCAAGCGCTGGGGTGCGATCCGCTTAAGCCAAGCCGGTCTGTTGTCTTCGGCGGTCGGCCTGTTTTTATGTGCAGTCCCGCATCCGTTGTCGATCGCTCTTGGCGCGTTGTTCATTGGCGCCGGCTATGGTCCGATTACACCGGCAAGCTCACATCTGCTGATCAAAACAACCCCTCCCGATAAATTGTCCTTGGTGTTTTCAATCAAACAGACTGGTGTGCCGTTGGGGGGCATGATCGCGGGGGCGCTTGTGCCTTCATTAGATATTGCGATTGGTTGGCAGCTGGCGTTTGTATCGGCAGGTATCGCCTGTGTATTGTGCGCCTGGGCCGTGCAGCCGCTGCGCGCGGGCTTGGATGATGATCGCGACCCCACGGTAAAGCCATCGCTCGTAGCGAGCGTTGTCCAACCCTTGCGTTTAATTTTTGAACACCCTAGCCTACGGGCGTTATCACTGACTTCGTTTTTGTTTGCCGTTTGTCAGATGTCTTTGATGGCATATTTGGTGACGTTTTTATTTGAGGATCTTGGTTGGTCGCTGGTGGCTGCCGGGGTTGCACTGACGGTCGCGCAAGCAGGTGGTGTTATTGGGCGGATCTTGTGGGGGTATGTCGCAGATCGGTGGCTGAGCCCAACCATGATGCTGATCGTGATTGCCTTGTTGCTGACCGCCGGCGCAACGGGTACAGCTTTGCTTCGACCCGACTCTTCACCTTTGCTTTTGTTTCCCGTGCTCGTGATTTTTGGCGCATCGGCGATTGGTTGGAATGGCGTGTTTCTGGCCCAAATTGCCCGGTTGGCACCTGCAGGTCAGGCCAGCGTTGCGACCGGCGGCACCCTCTGCATTACTTTTTTTGGGGTGGTCTTAGGCCCGCCCCTTTTTGGCGTGTTAGCCGGCTGGCTGAACAGTTATGGTGCCAGTTACGGTGTACTTGGTCTGTTGGGGCTTGTGATCACGGTCTTGTTATTTCGGTTACGCAGCGCGATGTCTGTCGTGAGCAAGTAAGTGGCGTGCGACATGCGATTCGGGCGATAGGCAGATGGATTCATCAAACGTCGTTCGCCAGACTGCGGTGACGCAACAGGCCCAATGGCTCAAAGGCTGCGGCCTTTTTCTATGTTCTCTGGTTGGCTTTGCCTGCTTAGATGCCTTGGCAAAAGATTTGGTCGGACGCTACTCGGCGCCGCTGGTGAACCTGGCGCGTTATACCGTGATCCTCCTGCTGTCCTGGGGCATCATGTGGATCAAACAGATCCCGCTTGCCGTGGCAGTCTCAGATCGCAGATTGCTGTTTTATCGCGGGTTCATGCTGGGCAGTGTTGGCATTTGTTTCATGCCCGCCTTGCAGTACTTGCCCTTAGCCGAAGGGACCGCACTCTATTTTTTATCACCGCTGATCGTAGTGTTGCTTGCCCCACTGGTCTTGCGTGAAAAAGTCGGCATCAAGCAATATGCTGCGGTGTTGTTAGGCCTCATTGGAATGTTGTTGATTGTGAATCCAGGGGGCGATATTTCTTTGGTCGGTAGTTTGTTAATGCTGGTTGCGGCCACGGGTTATGCCATGGTGCAGTTGTTAACGCGCAAGCTTGCCCATCGCGTGCAAAGTGAGCAGATGTTTGCCTATACGGCGTTGATCTGCTGGCTGTTAGGTTTGATCGTGTTGTTCTTTTGGTGGCCCACGGTTTGGCCAGGCCCGCGCGATACGCTTGAAATGATCCTGATGGGCTTAAGTGGCGGAATCGGACAGTTTCTATTGATTTATGCGTTTAAATTAGTGCCAGCCTCAACGCTTGCACCGTTTAATTATTTTCAGCTTGTGCTTGCGGTGATCTTTAGTGAATTGTTTTTTTCTCAAATGCCCTCGCTGTTATCGTTGTCAGGTATGGTCTTGATTGCCGTGGCGGGTTTGTCGTTGACCTTACCCATGCTCGTTGCATATTTTCGCGCGAAGAGCACCTAGCGCTTGTACTTGACCAGATACATTCTTTGAACGTGCTGAAGGATCTTTCATGAAAACCTACTTTCATCCAAAACAAAAATTGCATCATCCACGCACCTACTTGTCTCGCGGCCAGATGCGAACGCCACAAGAAATTCCAGAACGCGTGGTGCAGATTTTGAAAGGCCTTGCCCAACTTGGGTTGGCGGTCACAGAGCCTGAAGATCATGGCATGCAGCCTCTTCTTGCGATTCATGATGCAGCCTATTTGCAGTACCTTGAAACGGCACATACTCTTTGGAAACAAACGGGCCCGGATTGGGGCGATGAGGTGATCTCAAATATTTTTGTGCGTGCGCCCAACGCCTTGCGCGGCATTCTGGGTCAGACGGCGCGCTATCTTGCCGATGGTAGCTGTCCGGTTGGTCCGGATACCTGGACCTCTGCGTATTGGGCGGCTCAAGCGGCGGTGTCGGCAGCGAATGCGGTGCTAGCAGGTGATCAACAAGCGTATGCCTTGTGTCGTCCGCCTGGGCATCACACGCGTAAAGATGCCGCGGGTGGCTTTTGCTATCTGAATAACGCAGCGATCGCAGCGCAAGTGTTGCGCTCAAAACATCAACGGGTGGTGATCTTAGACACAGACGTGCATCATGGGCAAGGCGTACAAGAAATTTTTTATGAGCGCGAAGATGTTTTTTATATCTCCGTACACGGCGATCCGATGAATTTTTATCCTGCGACTGCGGGCTTTGATGATGAGCAAGGTGCGGCACATGGGCAGGGCTATAACTTGAATTTACCCATGCCGCATGGTTCAAGTGAAGCGGTATTTTTTAAACAGATCGAAAAAGCGC
>CALQNE010000124.1 GCA_943331855.1 Bordetella parapertussis | reverse complement strand
GATTGAAAGTTAGTTGGGGAGTCGCCAAGCTGGTTAAGGCACCGGATTTTGATTCCGGCATGCGAAGGTTCGAATCCTTCCTCCCCAGCCCCAACAGTGCGTAGCTGTCGAACTTGTTTGCCATTGGATTCGCCAATTAAGTGCCAGGCGCTCGTTCAACAGCTTTTTTGTTTTCTGTCTGATTGACTTACTGTCTGTGATTGCCTTAACCATGGCCAACGATAGTTTTATGATCTTTACCGGCACAGCCAATACTCGGCTGGCGGTTGACGTAGTGAATCATCTAGATATGTCTCTGGGCAAAATGTCTGTGGGGCGCTTCTCAGATGGCGAAGTGATGGTTGAGATCAACGAAAACGTTCGCGGTAAAGACGTGTTTGTGTTGCAACCAACCTGCGCGCCAACCAATGACAACCTCATGGAAATCATGGTGATGGTCGATGCCTTGCGCCGAGCATCAGCTGGGCGTATCACTGCTGCGATTCCGTATTTTGGTTATGGACGTCAAGATCGTCGTCCACGCTCTGCCCGGGTAGCCATCTCGGCCAAGATCGTGGCGAACATGTTGCAAGTGGCGGGTGTCGATCGCGTCCTGACGATGGATCTTCATGCAGATCAGATTCAGGGGTTCTTTGATATCCCCGTTGATAATATTTATGCAGGGCCGATTTTGCTCGGTGATATCTGGCGCCGTAACTTAACCAACCTTGTAGTGGTCTCTCCCGATATCGGTGGCGTGGTGCGTGCGCGTGCCTTGGCTAAACAGCTAGAAGCTGATCTGGCGATCATTGATAAGCGCCGGCCTAAAGCGAACGTCTCTGAAGTGATGAACATTATTGGTGAGGTCGATGGTCGCACGTGTTTGATCATGGATGACATGGTTGACACGGCCGGCACACTTTGCAAAGCAGCGCAAGCGCTGAAAGAACGTGGCGCGGGTGGCGTGTATGCCTACTGTACCCATGCGGTGTTGTCGGGCGGTGCGATTGAACGTATCCAAGACTCTGAGCTTACCGAGCTTGTGGTCACCGACACTATTCCGCTTTCTGATCAGGCGCGTGCCTGTAGCAAAATTCGCCAGCTTTCTTGTGCGGCCTTGCTCGGCGAAACGATTTTACGTATTTCAAACGCCGAATCAGTGAGTTCGTTGTTTGTTGATTAAATTTAATCCAGCTTAGGCTGGATAAAAAATTTGCAGGCCACTGGTCGCGGTGGTGTGCAACATCGCTGTTCGATGTCGAACAGTGTTTTAACCGGGTGTTTTTCACCTAATTTGGAGTTTTTATGCAATTCAATGCAACCCCACGTAGCGTACAGGGATCGAGTGCGAGCCGCCGCCTGCGCCGTGCGAGCCGCGTTCCAGCCATTGTTTATGGTGGCAAAGAACAGCCCGCTAATATCGAACTCGATCACAACGAAATTTTTCATGCCTTGCGCAAAGAACTATTTCATTCATCCATTCTGGATATGCAGCTTGATGGCAAAAGCCAGCAAGTGCTGCTGCGTTCAGTGCAATGGCATCCCTACAAACAAATTGTGATGCACGTTGACTTTCAACGCGTCGATGCAAACCAAAAACTGCATACCAAGGTGCCTTTGCACTTTACTAATGCAGATAGCTCACCTGCAGTGAAGCTCAGCGCAGCGATCATTTCGCATCTCTTTACTGATATCGAAATCTCTTGCTTGCCTGCTGACTTGCCTCACTTTATCGAAGTCGACCTCACAAACTTGGTGGCAGGTGCTTCGATTCATTTGGCCGACATCACCTTGCCTAAAGGCGTGACTTACCTTGCGCATCGTGGCGATGTGAACCCTGTGCTGGCAACAGCCTTGGTTAAAGGTGGTCCAGCTGACGACGAAGACAAACCAGCTGCTGGCGCTCCAGCTGCGGGCGCTGCCCCAGCCGCGTAAGTATCAGAAGCACGCTTTGCCCTGGCGGGCGCAGGTTTTGCCAGGGGTCTTCAATAAAAGCCCTATCCAAGCTTTGCGCGGGTGGGGCTTTTGCTTTCTAATGCAGACATGTCGATACCGATCAAACTGATTGTTGGCCTGGGTAACCCAGGCAATGAGTATGTCAAAACCCGTCACAATGCCGGCTTTTGGCTGGTGGATGATATTGCGACAGACTTAAAAACAAGCTTCACACATGAAAAAACTTTTTTTGGCATGGTTGCCAAGACGCGTGTGGCCAACGACCAAGTTTTTTTAGCGAAGCCACAAACCTTCATGAACAAGTCGGGGCAATGTGTGGGCGCCTTGGCGCGGTTTTATAAGCTTGCGCCAGAAAATATCCTAGTGCTGCATGATGAACTCGATTTGATGCCTGGCCAGGTTAAGGTCAAACAAGGGGGCGGGCACGCTGGGCACAATGGCTTGCGCGATATCGAGTCCGTGCTGGGTAGCGCAAACTTTTGGCGTCTGCGCTTAGGCATCGGGCATCCGCGTACCTTATCGTTGGCACAAGAGGTGGCCGACTTTGTCTTGCACGCACCGCGGCGCGAAGATCAAGAGGCCATCGACAACTGCGTGACGCGCTGTCGCGCTGTGATCCCTTTGTTTTTAGCGGGTGATTTTGCTAAAGCGACAGGTCAATTGCATCGCGATAATCCTACATGATCGGTACGCGGTTTCGTGAGGACTTCAAACAATTTTTGAGCTTTGTTTGGCGCCCAAGTGTCAAGCGTCACGTGTCACCGACGACCCGTGTGAGTGGCTGGCTGACGGACTGGTGGCCCAACATCACGCTGGTGCGTTTGTTGGCGTGGGCCGGGACGCTTTGGGCAATCAATTTGTTGGTGCTGGGCCCAGCGGTACTGGCCGTGTTTGAAATGAGCGGAGCCGCACATCGAATCAGCGTACACAACTTACCGTGGCTACAGGCGATCTTGTGGGCGCCGCTGGTTGAAGAATTATTGTTCAGGTTTGGCTTGCGCCGACCCGCGATCGCTTTGTGGTTTGTGCCCTTGATGGTGGTTGTTCTGCTTAATGGGTTGACCTGGTGGGCCAGTAGCTTGCTCGCGACGTCGGTCTTGTGCGTTTGGTGGGTGGGTGCGCGAACCACGGCCTTGCATGCGTGGAGCTATCGCTGGTTGCGTTGGTATCTACGTGCGTTTCCGTTTGTGCTGCACGCGTCTGTCTTAGGTTTTGCTGCGTTACATATTAAGAATTTTGAATTCACTGAGATGGAAGGGTGGATGATGGTCGTGCTCGTGACACCGCAATGGGTCACGGGGTTGGTGTTGAGCTGGATACGAGTGCAGCGAGGTGTGGGCGCTGCAATCTTGCTGCACGGTTTGTTCAACGCGGGCCCGTTGGCCGTGGCGTGGCTGGCCTTGCAATTGCTAGATAATATTTAAGCGATGACTTTTACTTGCGAAGGTATTGCTCGCGTAATTCTCGCTTAAGCGTTTTGCCAATTTCATTGCGCGGCAAATTTGCAATCAAAATCAAATCCGACAGACGCTGCGTTTTGCCCAGGCGTGCATTGACCCAGGCCAGTAGTGCATCTCGATCGATGGTCGCCGCCGGCCTTAAGACAACATAGCCAACAGGTGTTTCGCCCCAAGCCCTTGAGGGTACGCCAATGACGGCGGCCTCAGCGACGTCAGGATGCTGTTCGAGCTCTGCTTCGAGATCGCTTGGATAGATATTAAAACCGCCTGAGATCACCATGTCTTTTTTGCGATCTGACAAAATCACAAAACCGTCTGCATCAAAGCGACCGATATCTCCGGTGCGAATGAAGCGTTTGCCGGTTGCGTCAAACCATTCGATTTCGCGCGTCTTTTCTGGCAGGCCGTGATAACCCTTCATCATGACCGCTGAGTGACCAACAATCTCACCAGTTTGCCCAGCTTCAAGTTCGACGCCATGCTCGTCAATCATGCGAATCACATGTCCCGCCGAGGGCTGGCCGATTGTGTGCAATTTGTCGGGATGTAAGTGCGCCTTCAGCTCGCAGCGCACGCCGCCTTCTGTCATCCCGTACACGTCATTGAGTTCGCCCGGCCAGCGCCGCAAAACCTCAGCTTTGAGCGCAGCACTGAACGGTGCGCTCGTCGATCCCTTGGTTGTTAAGCTGGATAGATCAAACGTATCAAAGCTCGGCTCATCCATTAAACGCTGGTATTGCACAGGTACGAGTACGGTATGCGTGGCGCGATATGTGGCGGCTAGTTCAAGGTATTTGCGAGCGTCAAACTTGCTCATCATCAGCACGGTCGCGCCCAGGGCCAGCCCCGGTAGCAATGGCACCAATGTTGTGTTTGAGTAGAGGGGTGTCGAGACAAGCAACACGGTATTGATGCCCATGCCGTTTAAGGCCGCGCGCTGTGTGTGGGCCCAGCGCATCGAGCAGGGTTGCACAATCCCTTTGGGGACCCCGGTTGTGCCTGAGGAATAAATCAGATTGAACGCGCGGTCAGGATCCGTCTGAACCGGGGTTGGCTGCGCACCTTCGCTGAGCCATGTTGACCAGGCCTCAGCGTCTTGGGTTTGATCCAGCCAGATGGTCTTGAGCGTCGCGCCAGTGAGCGCAAGCGGCCAGGCTTGAGCCACGCCCTGATCCCGAAAGAGCCACTGCGCACCTGAGTTGACCAGCATGCCCGTTAAATTTTGCGCGCTGGCCGACGGCGGCAGCGGCGTCACGACGCCGCCGGCCCGAAGCGCGCCAAAAAATACGGCGACATACTCAAACGAGGTACTGGCGCACACCGCCACCACATCGCCAGGCTGCAGGCCATCGCGTTGCAGGCTCACGGCCACACGCGACACGAGCTGGTCAAATTCGTAATAGCTCAGTGTCTGATCGTTCAGGACGAGAGCAGGGTGTTTTGGACGCATTTGGGCGACCGTCGCCAATAATTCTGTCAACGATCCGTCGGGTCGAGCCAAAAGCTGCGGCAGGTTCATCATTTTTTTGAAAGTTCGGGCAAGGTTCTTGTTGTTTCATCCGTCAGGCCGCAAAACCTTAGACGAGAGCGGTTAAACTCCTATTCTATACAGCTGTATTCACTTATTGAATTTTTGGGATTCTCATGGCTCTGCAATGTGGCATCGTTGGTTTGCCCAACGTCGGCAAATCAACTCTTTTTAATGCCCTGACCAAGGCCGGCATCGCTGCCGAAAACTATCCGTTTTGTACGATCGAACCTAACGTTGGCGTGGTTGAAGTGCCTGACGCTCGGTTGGGTAAGCTCGCCGAAATCGTCAAGCCTGAGCGCATCTTGCACGCCACGGTTGAGTTTGTGGATATCGCAGGTTTGGTCGCTGGTGCCAGTCAGGGCGAAGGGCTGGGCAATCAGTTCTTGTCCCATATCCGCGAAACCAACGCCATCATTAACGTAGTGCGCTGCTTTGAAGACGATAACGTCATTCACGTCGCGGGCCGAGTCGATCCGATCTCTGATATCCAAGTGATTGAAACCGAGCTTGCCTTGGCGGATATGCAAACCGCTGAAAAAGCCTTGCATCGCCATCAAAAAACCGCGCGCTCGGGTGATAAAGACGCACAAAAAGTTGTCGCGATTCTTGAGGTGGTCATCAAGCAATTGAACGATGCTCAACCGATTCGTGCATTGGGCTTGTCAGACGAAGACATGGCCTTGATCGCCCCGCTTTGTTTCATCACCGCCAAGCCTGCCATGTACGTGGGCAACGTCAGTGATCACGGCTTTAAAGATAATCCGATGCTCGATCGCTTGACCGAATACGCTACTGCACGCAAGGCGCCTGTTGTTGCGATCTGCGCGGCGATCGAATCCGAAATTGCAGAACTACCCGATGAAGACAAGGCAGTTTTTCTTGAAGACATGGGCATGCAAGAGCCAGGCCTAAATCGCCTAATTCGCGGTGCGTTCACTTTGTTAGGACTACAAACTTATTTCACTGCAGGCGTGAAAGAAGTACGCGCGTGGACAGTACCGATTGGCGCCACCGGCCCTCAAGCCGCCGGCGTGATTCATACCGACTTTGAGCGCGGCTTTATTCGCGCACAAACGATTGCGTATGAAGACTTCATTACCTTCAAAGGCGAGCAAGGCGCCAAAGAAGCCGGCAAGATGCGCGCTGAGGGTAAAGAGTATGTGGTGCAAGATGGGGATGTGATGAACTTTTTGTTTAACGTCTAAACACTATGAAACTTGAGTCGTCAATTGATCTTAGATAACTCACTGCTAAAAACTGATTTGGAAATTTTTTAGGACGCGTGTATAGTTGAGTTACGACTCACCCTTTGACCGCTTGGCTAGATCAAGTGCTCTTTGGGCAGCAGGCCGCCTTAGGGCGGCTTTGCTATTTCTGCGGAGCTGCTTTTGCGCACGATTGTTTATGTAGATGGTTACAACCTTTATTACGGATTATTACGAAAGACAAAGCTTAAATGGCTAGATATTTTTTCTCTATTCAATGACCACGTCTTAGACGCTCGGGCGCAAGTGCTCGAAGTTAGGTATTACACGGCTCCAGTCTTAGGCAGGATGTGTGACGATACGAGTTCGACACAGCGGCAACGTGCTTATCTTCAAGCTCTGAGAAAAAGCTACCCGCGAAACATCAAGATTATTGAAGGTAAGATCCTCGCGACAACGCCATATCAGCGGCTGGTCAATCCCATACCCGAAGCCCCTCACCTAGTAAAAGTGCAAGTCTACGATTTCAACGAGAAGAAAACAGATGTCAATCTTGCATCTGACATGCTTGCAGGAGCATGGACGGGTGCATTTGATCAAGCAGTCCTATGCAGCAACGATTCTGATTTGGAAGGTGCTTTTGCAGTTGTTAAAAAGCATCTTCCTCACTTGCGATTGGGTCTGGTGGCTCCAGTACTCAGTGAGGACCATCGTCATATTTCGAAAGATCTCTCTCAGAATGCGGATTGGTCAAAAATACTAAGTCCATTTCATTTACAAAACTCACAGCTGCCGGATCGGATTCCCAATTCTGGGCTATGTAGGCCCGCTACTTGGTGAAATCGCTGCCTAAAATAGTGGGGTCTGCCTCACCAAAGGCCGGTAAAGCAAAACAACGTTCGGTAATCTCGTATGGTTTTGGCGCCTGGGCAGTATTTGCGCCAAAAAAGCGCGCGCCAAACATGTGTGAGGCAGTCGCCACCTTCCGGCGCGCGTCGCAGACTTGGGTATGATTGCGTTAAACAGGGTTTGAATTCATCAGCCCGACAAATTTAATCAATTTTGACACCAAAGGAATCCCTATCATGGCCCAGATCCATCGTATCCCCGTTGAACGCCTGCGCGACGCTATTCGGTATCTGGTGAAGGGGTTTGGCAGCGAACCCAAAGAAATCGAGCTCGTCACCGAAAATCTGATTCAAGCCAATCTGACGGGGCACGATTCGCACGGTATTGGGATGTTGCCGCGCTATGTTGAGTCATACCTTGAAGGGGGCTTAAAGCCCAATGTGCATATCGTGACGCAGATGGATGGGGGCGCGATGGTGAGCCTGAACGGGCAGGCAGGCTTTGGCCAGGTGATCGGCCACGAGGCCATGGAACTTGGTATTGCCCGAGCTAAAGAACATGGCAGCTGTATTGTGGCCTTGGGTAATTCGCACCATTTATGCCGTATTGGAGCCTGGGCCGAGATGGCGGTGGCCCAAAACCTGATCTCCATTCACTTTGTGAACGTGATTTCGCGCCCAATTGTTGCGCCCTGGAATGGTGGTGATGCACGGTTTGGTACGAATCCGTTTTGCGTCGGTATTCCGGTTGCAGGCCAGCCCCCGGTGTTGCTCGATTTTGCGACCAGCGTCGTGGCGCAGGGCAAAGCACGCGTGGCCCATAACAAAGGCCAGCAATTGCCGGCTGGGATGCTGATTGATCATCTGGGCAACCCCACTACTGATCCTGCCTATGCGGTGAAAGCGCCGTTGGGTGCCCTGCGTACTTTTGGCGAGCACAAGGGTTTTGGTTTGGCGTTGATTTGCGAACTGTTGGGCGGCGCGCTTGCCGGCGGTATGACAACGCATCAGCCGGCCGATGAAAGACGTAGGGCGCTTAATGGCATGTTGACGATTATTTTTGATCCTAAAAAGCTTTCAGACGGCTCTGTGTTTGAACATGAAATGAAAGCGTTTATCGATTGGGTCAAAGCATCACCTGCACAGGCGGGGACTGAAGGGGTCCGCGTGGCCGGTGAGCCCGAGCGGATTACCCGCGCGGAACGCTTGGCCAACGGTGTGCCGGTGGATGAGAATACGTGGCAAGAAATGGTTGCTGCGTGCAGTAAACTCGGCGTGGATGGCGCAGCGTTTCAGAAGTTGGCGGGTATGTAAGCAGACTCGGATTGCGACCTCGTCATACAAGCCAGCGCACACAAAGCTGGCAGTGCAAAAAATTTGGGGACAAGATGTTGGGCGATCTAACGGATGTTTGAACGCATCTTAAATGTGCTTTGGTGCCTGCTTGGATTGGCGACCATGGTGAACGCTTGGTCGCTGGGCTTAACGGGCTCGTTTGGGCCTGAGAGCGGTTTCTTTCCGTTCATCTGTGGCGCGCTTATTGCTGTTTGCGGATTAGGCTTGATGTTCAAGGCCTCAAGCACGGCTGCGCCCAAGCCAGACTGGCCACGCGCGGCGGCGCTTGGTCGAATCTTGGGCGTCGTCGCAGGGTTGATTGCGATGGCAGCCACTTTGCCCTACTTGGGTTTTGCGGTGTCAAGCGCGTTGACCACCTTTGTTTTATTACAAACGGTAGAGCGCTCGCGACTGATCGAGTCGTTGATCATCACCGTGGTTTCGGTGGTGGTGGTCATGCTGGTATTTGGTCGTTTGCTAGGCATGAATTTGCCGCGCGGCCCCTGGGGGTGGTGATGGACGCAATCAATGGTTTGCTGATGGGATTTTCGGTGTTGTTTACCGCCGAAAATCTTTATTTCTGTTTGCTAGGTAGCATCGTTGGCACACTCGTCGGTGTCTTGCCAGGGATTGGCCCGCTTGCGGCATTGGCCCTGTTGCTGCCGGTGACGTTTCAGCTGTCTGCCGTTGCAGGGCTTGGCATGCTTGCTGCCATTTTTTATGGTGCCATGTACGGCGGCTCGACCACCTCGATTTTGGTGAACATCCCGGGCGAGGCGGCGTCTGTCGTGACGGCCTTAGACGGGCACGCCATGGCAAAGCAAGGTCGTGCGGGCGCGGCGCTGGGGATGGCCGCGATCAGCTCATTTGTCGCCGGAACCTTATCGCTGGTGGCGCTGACATTTTTTTCGCCCTTGCTTGCGTCCGTCGCGCTTAAATTTGGCCCACCTGAAAATTTTGCGCTAATGGTGTTGGGCCTGGTGTGTACGCTTTACATGATTGGTGGTTCAAAAATCAAGGGCGTGCTGATGATCGCGCTAGGGTTCTTGGCCGCGATTGTTGGCATCGATATTGTGAACGGGCAAGATCGCTTTACCTTAGGCACGGTCAACCTGTCTGCTGGCATTGAAATTTTGTCGGTTGTGATTGGTTTATACGGCGTATCTGAAATCCTGATGAATTGCGAATCGATTGTAAAAAATCAGGTGCTCGCTGAAAAAATTAAAGGGCTCTGGCCCACGTTCGCCGACTGGAAGGCCTCTTGGAAGCCCATGATGCGTGGTAGCTTCTTGGGGTTTTTTCTGGGGCTCGTACCAGGCGGCGGGCCTGTGACGGCCTCGTTTGTGTCCTACACGCTCGAGCGCCGTGTGGCCAAAGACCCCGAGCGCTTTGGCAAAGGGGCAATCGAG
>CALQNE010000123.1 GCA_943331855.1 Bordetella parapertussis | reverse complement strand
GCTTAAATGACTGGTGCATTGACTTAGACACCGGCATCTTTAAACCAGCCCACGCAGAGGCCTGGTTGACCGCCTACGCGAAGCTACGCCCGTTTACCGAGGCTGAGCATCGCGTATGGCCTGCCATACTTCGCGCAGCTGCATTAAGATTTTGGATTTCGCGCCTTTACGATTTTTATCTACCTCGTCCGGCACAGACGCTCAAACCTCACGACCCCACTCACTTTGAACGCGTACTGCAACAAAGAACTCTCGGTCTAATCCCCGATTTACCAAAGGAAGACTGATGCAAGCTGTTGCCCTGAATGCATTAACCGGATGGCGCTGGGTGTGCGAGGGCTTAGCCCTGTTTCGCACGCAGCCGCTGGCTTTCTTTTCATGGGCGATGTTTATCAGCCTACTTTTAATGATTGCCAGTATCACTCCACCGGTGGGGCCTATTGTGTTCGTCATGTTGATGCCTGCAGTTACCGTTGTAACGCTCTCAGCGGGCCGACACGCCGATCAAGGCCATAAGATGCTTCTGGGCATGTGGTTTGAGCCGCTCAAGCCAAAAGGCGTTTTCAGAAAGCTGCTCGGCATGGGCGCGCTATATCTTGTGGTTTGCTTGTTGCTGGGTCTTCTTGCGTTTCTTCCCTTTGCAGCCGAGGTCACCGAAGCGCTTCAGTCTGTAACCACTTCAAACAATCTACTGCCACTATTCGAAGCGGTACGCACGCCCATGATGATTTTTGCGATCTTCTACGTGTTGATGGCAGCACTGTTTTGGTACGCGCCCGTTTTATTAGCGTGGCATCAAATTAGCTTGCTTCAATCCTTATTTTTTAGCGGCATTGCTTGCTGGCGCAACAAATGGGTGTTTTTGATCTATGGCCTAAGTTGGCTTGCCGTATTTTTGGCCATTGATAGTGCAATGAGTCTTTTAGTTTGGATTGGCTTATCTAGTTCGCTCGCAGCCACAATACAAGTACCCATCAATATTATCGGCGGGGCTGTTTTGTACTGCAGTTTCTATCCAAGTTACGCTTCGGTTTTTCTTGCGCCTGCTGAACAAGCGCCTGCTGAACACAACGCTGCCTAAACTCGAGATTGTCATTCGGAACAGCGATCATTTCGATCGCTGAAGCCGCTCGCAGGCAAACCGCAATCCTATTGGGTTTTAGGTGCGACACTGTTTTAATGATCTGCTCGTTGTCATCGATAAAAAAAACACAAATCGGAAAGTGCATACCGAAGGTGTGTACGGCGCAGCAGGGTTTTAGCCAAAGGGCCTGATAGGGGTCAATTGTTCGTTTCCCCAACAAACCCTTTGCTCGTGCGAAGCAAGTGTCTGCTATTTCGAGTGTTAACTTAATCGAACTGCAGTGCATTATTGTTGCAAGCCAAAAATCTGAACGAACACAGGAAATCCAAGCACTAAAAACGTACACGGAAAAATAAATAATGCCAGAGGAAAAAGCATTTTGATTGGAGCCTGAAGCGCCAGCTTTTCAGCACGCATCAAGCGTTGTGCGCGTTGTTGTACTGCATAAACCTCAATGACGTGTGCCATACCCAGGCCAAGCGATTCACCTTGAATCAATGCTGCTACCAATTGGCGCAAAGCCGTTAACTCAAGGCGCCCGGCAAGTTGCCTGAGTGCGTCGGATCGTGGCGAACCCGTACGAATATCTGAGAGCGTACGCAGCCATTCGGCTTTCAGTGGGCCTTCTTGAAGATGCTCGCATGCAAGTAGCAAGGCTGCCTGAAGATTCTGTCCGGCATCCAAGCTCAGGCCGACTACATCCAAAAAAAATGGCAATTGCCGTTCGATTGACATAAGCCTCGCTTGGTATCGTCTTTTTAACCAAAAAATGGGAGCCCACCAAACGACCGTGGCGGTAACCGTTGCGAAGGCGACCGTGCTAAAAACGCCAAGAGGTGTCATCAAGGTGACAGCCAGGCTTGGTATAAAGTAAGCAACAACAAGTACAAACGCAATTAAGGCGGACACAACTTGAAACGCGAAAATCTGCACATAATCCAAATTTACAATTCCAGCTCGAACAAGCATGCTTGAGAGCCTTCTTCGTTGATCCCATGTGATGAACGGTAATAGCCAAACACCCAATCGCGATAAAAGGCGACGGCTCAAGTAAAAGTCGCATTGAAATTTCAGCCTGTTTATTTTTTGTCGATCTGCCCTAAGCGTATTTTGAACCCGCAAATCCAGTCCGACCACAAACGCTACGGACGCGATCGCGCAAGCACCACATAAAATCGAAATAATTAACATAGCCCTAGACTTGAATCGCCAGGATTCGTCTTAAAAAAAACACGCCAAGACACTCAAGCGTTAGCACCGTCGCAATCACAGCCCACCCGACCGAAGTGCTATGAAGCAAATGGACCGAAACCGGATCAACTTGGCTGAGCACCAGTAGCAATACAAGTGGAAGCGCACCCATTATCCAGGCTTGCATTCTTCCTTGCGTTGTCATGACCTGTATTTTTCCTTCAAGGTGCTGTCGGGCCCGAAGATTGTTGCATAGGCGCTCAAGAAGCTCGGCTAACGACCCACCTGAGCGCGTACCAACTGTCAAAATCGTCGTCACCAACTCAACACTCTCGGAGGGCATTCGCCGATAAAGATTTTCTAATGCCTCACTCAACCTGATGCCCATCCTTTGTTCTCGCAAGACCAGTCCAAATTCTTGCGACAAGGGGGCTGAAGCATCTTGAACAATACTTTTTAACGCAACTGACAAACTAGCGCCGGCACGCAACGCACCAGACAAAGCCAAGAGAAGGTCGGGTAGTTGTTGGTCAAAACGGGCCTGTCGTCTTCGCTTTGCTCGGCTCAGAGCCATCCGAGGCAGTACCAACATAAATACGCCGAGCATCGTTGCGAACAAGATACTATCCAGTAATAACCAACATAAAAGAGCAAGTCCCGCCGAGGTTCCTAATAATGCAGGCCATAAGTGCGTTAAATCAATAAAGACAAATAAATCCGACAATTTGACACGCGCCTGCTCGGTAAATCGATTGCGATACTTGTCGGTCGCCTGAGATAAAAGTCGCTGCGCGATCCATACACCCAGAACGACTGCTGTAATGGCACACAGAAAGCCAAGGACAATCATGCAGGTAAGAACCAGTTCAACATAGATGGTTCGGGCTGCCTGCCTAGCGACTCAAATAAAACGGGCCGCAAGCCCGCACCGACAAGTTTTTGCTGAAAATAGTCAAAGCGCGTCAACTGCTGCATCTGGATAGTTCCGGATTCAACCCTCAGAATTTCAACTACGTCCGTGATGACTCTACGCCCGCTCGGCAGTCTCATTTGATGTACAACCAGTTGAATTGCCGAACCAATTTGTTCGCGTATTGCTTGTAACGGTAGCCCAACATCGCTGCTTAACACCATCGTCTCAAGCCTCGATAGCGCATCGCGAGGGCCATTCGCGTGCAGGGTCGAAATCGAACCACTGTGGCCCGTATTCATCGCGGCCAATAGATCTAAGGCCTCGGGTCCACGAACTTCACCGATCACGATACGGTCGGGTCGCATGCGTAACGCATTTTTAACTAGGTCACGGATGCTGATCGCACCCTGTCCTTCCGAGTTTGCAACACGCGCCTCTAGTGTCACAACGTGCGGATGATCGATCAGAAGTTCGGCAGAGTCCTCGATGGTGACAATACGCTGCGTGGGGTCAACAAGCCCTGCCAAAACATTGAGTAAGGTTGTTTTACCTGAGCCCGTACCGCCAGAAACCAGTATGTTTAGTCGTAGCGCAATGCAAAGGTACAAAAAATCAGCTAACTCAGAAGGTAAAGTCTGCTGTTCAATTAAATCGTGCATTTGTAGGCGCTTACGCGGAAACTTACGGATCGTAAAACTGGCACCGTTGATTGCAACAGGAGGTAACACAGCATTAAGCCTCGATCCGTCGGGTAAACGTGCGTCTACCATCGGCGAAGCTTCGTCTATCCTTCGCCCGATAGGATGCACAATGCGCTCGAGCACGCTACGCACAGCCTCTTCACTACTAAACTGAAGCGCGTTTCTCTGCAGGATTCCATCAATCTCAACAAAGATTTCATCATATCGATTAACCATAATTTCAGTAACCGAAGGGTCTGCTAACAAGCTTTCTATTACGCCCAAACCGATCGACTCGTCGACGACTAATTTAATAACTTTCTGTCGCTCAGTTTCGCTTAAGACATCGTGATACTGATCAAGCAGTTCTGATACGCAGCGATCTGCTTGTGCTCTAAGTGCAGCTTCCGAAAGCGAGGCAACATCCACTCGACGCAAATCAAAGGCCTTAATCAATCCGATACGCAATTCTTTACGCAGCGCATGATAGGTCGAGTGAACGGGCGAATCGTTCGTATAAATAAGCTCAGAGTTGTGGTTCAGCGCGTCTGAGAGGCTATTCTGCACATCATCAACACTCGATTCATGTAAGACGACTCTTGGTACCACACGATTAGCAAGCCTCAGCATGCAAGGGCCTGCAAATATTTCGTCTGTCTCTTTAATTGGCCCATACCGTGCAACCCGATTACCGTTCACACGCGTACCTAAGATAGAACCTAGATCATCAACATGAAAGCCGTCTGAGCTTAAAGAAATACGCAAATGCTGACGTGCGATTCGCCAATGTGAAACATGTATCCCACACTCCGGCGCTCGTCCTAGTACCACTGGCACCTCATACTTACCGCGTTTGGAACGGCCATCTTCAAAAAATAAATCTAACTCAATCAATTCATATTCCTCTGCATAAGTAAAGCCAGTTCAAACCTCAGGGTCAATTCTCTTTTCCATCACTATCTTCCCATTGCGACAATGGAAATCTCTCTGTACCCTTCTCTTTTTCGTCGACTTCCCATTGTTGCGCCAGTTCAAATTCCCTCAAAGGGGCATTTAATTTCGGCGGGTCTGGAAACGAGTCTTGCAATAGACCATTGGCGTTCGTAACACGCGCTGCAAGCGCTGGATGTTGTGGGTCAACGATCACCGGCGTGACAAAGATCGCAAGCTCCGTGTGGCGCTCTTGCTCGCGCCCAACACTAAATAGACGTCCAAAAAGTGGCACATTTGCAACTCCGGGTACCCCATCCCGATCTCGAGACCGTTCGCGCGAAATGAACCCTCCAAGAACCAGCGTTTGTCCAGAACGAACATTGAACTCGGTCGACGCTTTACGAATTTTGAGTGCAGGCCCGCCCGGCACCGTAATTGTTGTATCAACTGAGCTCACCTCTATTTCGATTTTTGATCGAATGGCGGAATTACGGTCGGCATAAGGCGTGATATTGAGCGAAACGCCATACTTTTTGAAGGTAGTGCTAGCTTTGCCATCCTTATCAACCGTGGCATAAGGGACTTCACCGCCCGCTAAAAAACTAGCGGTTGAACCACTTCGGGCCAGTAGTTGTGGCTGCGCCAACACAATCGCTTCACCCGATTTTGATAAGGCGGCCAATCGGGCTGATAACAAAGCGTTAATACCAAAGTAGCCTGCGAACTGAGTTAACGGAAATGGAACGGCCAACCCAGCCTCACCCGGCCGCTGTAAAACAGGTTTTGATCCCTGATCCCAAGCGAGTCCTGTTTGAAGGCCTCCCTGCGATGTCGGATCCCACCGTACTCCTAATTCGTGCATCCGCGCGGTGGGCAGCTCTAACACCTGCACATCTAATAGAATCATTTTGTCCCAGCCAAGCTGGCTCGTGAAGTCAATAACTTCTGGGTAGCGCTTGGTAATATTCGCAATGCGTGCTTGGTCAGCGTCGGTAAGGTCTTCACCTTCTATGACAAGCTTATCGCCCACCACTCTGCTGCGTGCTTGCGGAACATTCTTGAGTAAACGTGTCAACTCTTCTTGAATCCTGGATAAACCCTCGGGTAAGACAAAAATGCGATATGACATTCGCGTTTGATCTGAAAGCCAGATATCAACCGTTGTCACGCCCCGTGTTTTTGCAAAGATCAATACCTCTTGTGAATTCACTGCCGTCGCTTGCACAAGTTGGCTGTTCCCCACAGCAATACGTGTCACCCCACTAAGCTTAAGTACGCTCGAAGCGCCCACTTCGATATCAATACGCTTCGGCTCACGCGCGACGACGCTTAAACTAAAAAACATCAGACTTACAAGACACACCAAGGTCCGTAATAAATACACCTTGAAGATCCAATTTTTAAGGGAGTTCATTTCACGCTACTTCAATCGGTAGTGCTATTAAATTCTGGCGCCTGTAATACCTCACTTGAGTGTGAGTCCGTCACCAGTCGATCTCCATAAATGATTTCAATCACGGGCGTTGACTTGGACGTTTCCAAACCTAGCAAAGCAGGTAGATCTAGAGCCGTTGGCTGAGGAGATATCAAGATCGGCTCCGCCGTCGCATGACTTAACACTGCGGTAATCGATCCACTTTGACGTGCAGCGATCAACTTGGCTGCCTCTGTATGCGAAGTTGCTAGCGTGACCGTTGAAAAATTAGCATCGGCTGCGATGGACTGTTCAGCGGCCCCTAACGTTTGCTGTCCTGTTGCTAACACCTCAACGCCTTGCAATAAAGTCACGGTGGTGCGCTGCCCCTTGTAATCAAAGGATACAAATAAATCAATCCGGTCACCTGGCTTTAATAAACCTGACATGGAACTCATCAAGTCGACTGGAATCGTCACTGCGCGTTTATCAGGACTCAAGCGGTGTGCAAGTGCTGGTTGCGTACGTTCGGCTAAATGCACGTTCATAAATAGCTGACCCGCCTTTAGGTCTACTGTTAATTGCTTGCCTGGCAAGGCGTAGAGATCTTCAAGAGCGATACTATCTTCGTTCAACCAGCTAATCGGAAATTCACTTTTTGCCAGATCCTCAAGTGAAATCACGGCACCTCGCTTCAAATCACGCGCAGCAACTACGCGGATAACCCGATCTGTACGATGCAGCATTTCAAGTTCTTTTGATTTCTCAGAAAGATACTGGTCAATGGCCCAAGCCGAAATACACCCGAACCCGATTGAAATGAGAATTAGAAGCCAATTTTTCCGAGCCGCTGTGAAGCTCATAAAACATCTCGATCAGTCTGGTAGATCAACACAATAGTTTGGCCCATAATTGTCTGCACCCAAAACGACAAACGTTTAGCATCGCGAATAAAACTCAATGAATTGCTTTCCTCAAACCATAGATCAGCTTGCATTTTTTTCTTTAGATGCTCTAGCACCGTTGCGCGAGAGGCGGATACACTAAATGCCTCTACCAAAACTGAGAATCCAGCCGTTAAATCACGCATAGCAAACAATTGTTTCGCGTTGACCGGCAACCACTCAAGTGTGCTCGCGGTTCGATCTTTTTCTGTACCAGTAACTTTTGTAGCGTTCGGGAGAGTTAATTTTGACAACAGGCCTTCAGTTTTTGCCTCACCATCTACCCAGAGATAAAGCGCATAGGAAGCGGTTTCGGTACTCCAGCTCGTTGTCAACACCCCTTGCTCAGACCAAAGCGGCGTTAAAGCCGGCAATCGGTCAGCAAGTTGGCCCACAACATCGCTAATTTTTTGTTGACTATACAAACGCTCTAACTCAAGCCCTACCCCTTGCCACTCTGCCTGTTTAATTATTGAGTCGCGCTCGATCGATGGCGGCAAGCTGAAATTTTGGGAAACGTAGGGGGTGAAGACCTGAGCGCATGCCGAGAAAGGTACGCTGACGAGCAGAAGCAAACCCGCTTGGACACAAGGTTTGCGCAGACCGAAAAAATTATAAAAGTAATTTTTAATTTGAATTAAAAAATGAAACATTACGTCTAATCATGACAAATAAATTTAAGGAGTTAGCCCCGTGCTAGTTCCAACCTCATTGGCCCACGGCAACAACCATTCGGTTGAAACTTCAGATCGCCTCCAAACGTAATCAACACGCTGTGACGGCAATGCATTCTGAGTCACTGTCTTTTTTGATTGCGAAAAACTTTTTCGCCAAAGTGTTTCAGCGTTTGATATTGAATTTTGGGTAGCCTCATTTGAAGCCGATTGGCCCGAACCTGACAGAAGAAAGCTGTGTCTCTCAAACTTGTCATTAAGTATCGGTTGTATGGCTTGATACAACTTAGTTGTCCCCACTGTTTTATAAGCGCTCGCACGTGAGAGCTGCACCAGATTTACGCCTAGCTCTTGTGAAATCGTCTGCACGGCAGGAGCATACACACCGTTCTTGAGTGAGACGACTCGATATGAATCAGTCGATATTTCATTTCTTGATAAGTATGACAAGAACGTACTTTTGCCTAATAAATCCAGTGTCTGCGAACGTAGCGTGCCAATTGAATGAATGCTAAACAGAAATAGGATTCCAAGCGAAATCAATACCATTGCCTCTAGAGTTGCCTGACCACTACTTGAATGCGGGATCAGCGGAACTTCATTGCGCGCGGTCATTTCTGGGCAGCCTCGAAAACTCAACGAGGCGCGCTCGCCAAAAAGGCTGAAATAAATTGGCAGTAGCGCCGACTGAAGAACCGCCTTGTTCGGGCATTTCAAAGTAGGTTTCTGCCATCGCACGGCCATGAAGCGTCTGAATATACTCAGCTTTAGTCGTTTTAAATCGCCTTCCGACACGCTGGTCTTCGACCTCATTTCCTGCATGAATGAACGAGCCTTGTTGTTTAACAGCCAGACCGATACGTATTGATTGAGCCCGCTTAGGCGTGAGCGTTGTATAGCCAGGTAAACCTTGAGTCGACCATCGAATCTCTGACTGTTTCGCCCAATACATTGCTAGCCTATTATCTCGTCCCGAAAAAATATTCCAAGTTTTGTCTGCTTGGTCACCGACCCAGCGCCAAAAAGGTTGCTCGGAAAAGTTTTGAGGCACAGTGCTTTCAGTCTGATGTTGCTCTTGTGACTTTTTTTGCAATTGCGGTCTACTACTCACCGATGCCCACCCCATTGGATATTCTCGCTGATAGCAACCCATGATACGGTTGTACCGTAACGCATGAAAAGATTGGTTATCTTGTACAGACCACTCCCCTTTATAGTTGAGTCGCGTCGAGCCTTTACGTCTTAATTCATGGCGCTTGAACGGGCACCTTAGGTTGACCACCCAAGGATTGCGTACAAGGTGGTTTCGGTCAGATAAATACGAATACTTCGTTGCTACACGCTTAAGTAGTGTTGACCAGCCGCGATCTGAGGTAGAGAAGTGCGAAATAAAACCTGGTAATTCATCAAAGATTATTTGCGGACTCAAGCCAAGCTCAGTCAACGTTGTGCCGACAAGCGTCGAACCACTCGCTCCGACGTTTTTAATGAGCACTTCTTCGATCACACTCTGCCGATGATCAGCAAGCTGCTGCAACTGTGTGCGGCGAGCTTGATCGATCACTTGATGTATGACGTCATCGTGCCGTTTAAACGCGCCGGATAATTGGTTAAGGGCAACGTGATCGTGTATACCTCCCGCTCTGGCGGCTAAATAAGCCGTAGCGTATTGAGGTCCAAAAAATAGCCCAATCAGCGTTGCGGGCGGATTGAAACGATTGACCCTTTGTGCAAGGGTTGCGCGATAACGTTCGGCCGAAGCCAGGGTGATTAAATGAGCCATCGCGATTGG
This sequence comes from Bordetella parapertussis, assembly GCA_943331855.1. Taxonomy (GTDB): domain Bacteria; phylum Pseudomonadota; class Gammaproteobacteria; order Burkholderiales; family Burkholderiaceae_B; genus Zwartia; species Zwartia parapertussis_H. The sequence continues at coordinate 110 of CALQNE010000123.1, read as the reverse complement.
GTGGGCAAGTTGAGTACGATTTAGGTACGCGTGTAGATTGAGCGCGCGAGCCTGAGCGACTGCAGCTGAGTAAACTGCGGCATCCGTAGCACGAATGAGCGAGGCTTTGT
>CALQNE010000122.1 GCA_943331855.1 Bordetella parapertussis | reverse complement strand
TCCCAGGCCGCCTGTTCATACCGGTCCCCGATTTTTTGCTGCGGCGCGCGTGAGGGTGGGCCGCTGGGTGCCTTGGGTTTGCGTTGGGCGCCCGCGCGGCGGGCAAGTTTGCGCCGACGTATTTGCAGGGCTTTGCGTTGGGTTTGTTGCGCGAGCGCAAAAAATGGGTCGAGCGAGTCGTCTGAAGAGGTCATGCTTTGGTATCAGAGATTGAGGGAGCGTGCCGGGCGGCCATCGGCTGGCCATGCGTGGGCCGTTATGACGCGGCCTGACAAGCCGACTACACTGCCATCATTCTGACTTCTAGTGCTGCACCATGAATCAAAATGTCCCGCCCGAAGATTTGCCGGATGCCTGGCAGCGTGTCGGGCAGCGCATGGACGCGCAGTCCTGGCCAACCCATGCCTTATATGTCGTGGCCACGCCAATCGGTAATTTGGGGGACCTGACCCTGCGCGCATGGCAGGCACTTGATCGTGCAGACGTCATTGCAGCCGAAGACACCCGGGCCAGTCGCACGCTGATGGATGCCTGGGGGATTACGACGCCTCTGATCGCGGTTCATCGTCATAATGAAGCGGCCGCGGCTGGCGCGATTGTCGAACGCCTTCAGGCAGGGCAGCGCGTGGCGCTCGTTTCTGATGCCGGGTCGCCCGCGGTCAGTGACCCGGGTGGGCGTGTGGTGCAGGCGGTTCATGCCGCGGGCCTAAAAGTGGTGCCTTTACCTGGGCCGAGCGCAGTGGTCGCAGCACTGATGGCGACGGGTGTGACCACTGATCATTCGCCAGGTTTTGTCTTTGCAGGTTTCGCGCCAACGAAGTCGCTTGCGCGTCAGCGGTGGATCCGTGCCTGGACGCAATTGCCTGCAGCAACGGTTTTTTATGAGGCCCCACATCGCATTGTTGCGAGTCTGCAAGACCTGCTTGAGGTTTTAGGGCCCGATCGTCAAATCGCCTTGGCCCGTGAACTCACCAAGCGGTTTGAAGAAATTGCCAGCATGCCACTGGCGCAGGCGCAGACGTGGATAAAGGCGGACGCACACCGAGAGCAAGGCGAGTATGTCGTGATTGTGCATCCCCCTGAGCCCGTCGAAAGCACTGAGCTTGACCTCGAAGGCGGTGCTGCAATTGATGCTTGGCTCGATGCATTACTCGAGTCCGTATCTGTGCGTGACGCGGCGCGGATTGCGGCTAAGGCCACCGGATTGCCGCGAGATACGCTGTATGCACGGGCGCTGGCGCGTAAACCGCTCAAATAGAGCCTCGTTGGGTTGAGGTCGTCCCGCTAGGGTGGCGACAGGCTCGGGGCAACGCCAGTTGAGGTTTGTATCGGGCTCACCGCTTGTACCGCAGCATCGCGGCTGGCGAAGGGTCCAATTCTTACGCGATACAAGTTGCTCGCATTTTGGTCCACCCTTACCGATGTGCCAAGTTCAGCTGGAATCTGGCTTGATACCCGCGCGGCGAGCGCGTGCGCCTTACTGGCATCCGCGAAGGCACCAAGCTGTAAAAACATGCTGTTTGGTGCAATCGCCGTGGTGGACGACGCGCTGGCTTGCAGCGATGTTGAGGTGGTGTTTGTCGGGGTGCTCGGTGCGGCGGCGAGTTGAGCGGGCGCTTCGCGAGGGGGCGGCAAGGGGGTGGGCTCGATCAAACGGCTCGTTGTAGGGGCCTGGGGCTCAACGCGGGGCGGGTTGCTGCTAACCGTGACAGGCACAGCCGCCTCGGGTGCGCTAGCGACGTTGCTCGGCGCGGGTGCCGATTGCCAATTGCGTATTTGGTCGGGTGTAATTCGCTCGACAAGGACCTCGGCACTTCCTGGGCCCAACATGCCTAGCTTGTAGGCCGCGACATAAGACAAATCAATAACACGATCATTTAAAAACGGACCGCGGTCGTTGACCCGGACCACCACACTTTTGCCAGTCGAGACCCGTGTTACCCGGGCGTAACTCGGCAGAGGGAGCGTGGGGTGCGCCGCTGTCATGGTGTACATGTTGTAGCGCTCGCCAGTCGCCGTCGCGTTGCCATGAAATTTTCTGCCGTACCACGAGGCTCGCCCTTGCGCTTTGTAAGGCCCACCACTCAAGTCGGGGGTGTAGGTTTTGCCGAACACAACATAGGGCTTGCTCGTACCTGCAACAAAGGGTTCGATTTTAGGCACTGCGTCCGGGACGGCATCCAGGTTGGAGGGCGGTACGGCATCAGGTCCGTCGTCAAGGTAGTAGCCCCCACCACGACGACCGCTGCTTGAGCAAGCCGCGAGCAGGGCGATTAAGACACTTATGCAGATCAGTCGTCCGACGCGGGTGACGGACCCTGGCATTAGCTTAGCCCGGGCTGATTACGGTGCCGCACTAATAACTGATTGTCTTGCGCGAAACGGCGAGCAAGCGTTTCTACGACGTAGACTGAGCGATGTTTGCCGCCCGTGCAGCCGATTGCGACAGTCAAATAACTGCGGGTGTCCTCGGTGTAGCGAGGCAGCCACTTACGAATAAAACCATCGATGTCATCAACCATTTGCCCAACATCGTCAAAGCCCGCTAGCCAATCCGCGACGGGTTGATCTCGACCGGTCATGGGTCGCAATACGGGGTCGTAGTGTGGATTTGGTAGACAACGCACATCAAAGACCAAATCAGCATCGCGGGGTACGCCATGTTTGAACGCAAACGATTCGAACGTGAGCAACAAGGGGCTGCGATCAGCTTGTACCAAATCGCGTACCCAAGCCCGAAGCTGACCCGGAGTCAGACCCGATGTGTCGATGACATTGCCTTGATTGCGCAACGGATCTAATAGCTCGCGCTCTTGCGCGATACATTCTTCTAGCGAAAGTACTTTGCCTTTTTTGCGCATCCGGTCTGAAAGAGGATGACGGCGACGCGACTCGGCATAGCGTTGCAGCAGGGTTTCGTCGTCAGCCTCAAGAAACACGACGCGTAATTGCGTACCCATTGCGCGCAGGGCAGTGATGATTTCAGGAAGCTCGCCAAGCTCGTCGGCCGAACGGGCATCAATGGCTACGGCAATTCGCTCGCCGACATTTTCGCGACGTGATGCGATGAACTCGTGCAAAAAGCGCACGGGTAGATTGTCTACGCAGGTGTAGTCGGCATCTTCAAGCATACGCAACGCCACTGATTTACCAGAGCCTGAAATCCCAGTAATCAAAACGACGTTGAGTGAGCGCATCTTAGGCGTTGCCTTGCTCGATGGCCGCGGCTTGGCGTTGCATGAACTCCGCCAAGGTGTCGATGCCTCGCAGTTTTAGAATGGTGTTGCGTACTGCAGCCTCAACGAGTACGGCTAGATTGCGTCCAGCGGCGACTTGCAGCATGACCTTGCGAATTGGGCAGCCCAACATATCTTGGGTCATATCTTGTAAAGGTAAACGTTCAAATTTGTCTTGAGCCGTTGCGCGTACAAGATGTACGATTAATTTGAGTTTCATTTTTCGACGAACCGAGGTTTCCCCAAAAATCGTTCGAATATTGAGCAAACCCAAACCGCGCACTTCAAGCATGTTTTGCAGCAGTACGGGACAATGACCGTCAATGACATGCGGCGACGTACGTGAGAGTTCAACGGCGTCGTCAGCGACTAAACCGTGGCCCCGCGAGATCAACTCAAGGGCGAGCTCGCTTTTACCAAGCCCCGATTCGCCGGTAATCAGAACCCCCAGACCCAGTACGTCCATAAAAACGCCGTGTACGGTGGTAACGGGAGCGAGGCGGCGACTGAGATAAATACGCAGCAAGTCAATGAGGTCTGCGGCGTGCACTGTGGTGATCAGTAAGGGGACGTGATTGCGCTCGCATTCGTGGATGAGGTCTTCGGTCGCGTTGAGGCCGTCTGCGATCAGGATGGCGGGTACGCCGCCTGCGAGTAATTCTTCAAGATGGTGAACGCGCCGACGCGTGTCAAAGCGCGTGTAATAGGCCATTTCTTCACGCCCGAACACCTGAATGCGCGAGGGGTGAATTAAATTTAGATGGCCGATCAGATCTGCGGCAGCCATGCCATTGTCTGGAATGCGCCGATCGGCGGCGGACTGACCTGCAACCCACTTAAAGGGGATGTCGTCGACATTGTCGTTGACCAGATCTTGCACCGTCAGCATAGCGACTCCGTGAGGGTTAAGCGCTTGCGCGCTTAGGCTGAGCCGGTCGTGAGCAACTGGTGCACCACGCCCGGATCGGTTTCGTTGGCCAGGTTCAGGCGAAAGGCTTCGTCTGAGAACAGCTGCGCCACCTCAGCTAGTATATCTAGATGTTGTTGCGTTTCGTCTTCTGGCGCCAAGAGAAACAACAGTTGGTTGACAGGTTGCCCGTCGGGCGACTCAAAGGCGATGGGTGCCGTCAGGCGAAAAAATGCCGCGAGCGCTGTTTTAAGCCCCTTGATACGGCCGTGAGGGACTGCGATCCCGGCGCCCAGCCCTGTTGACCCCAAACGTTCGCGTGAAAACAGGCTTTCGTAGACTGCGGCGCGCTCGAGCCCATGATTATTTTCAAATAAAAGGCCCGCCTGCTCAAACACGCGCTTTTTACTTGTGACAGACAGTGCAAGCACAATGTTTTCAGCGGGCAGAATGCGTCGTAAAAGTTTCATGCCACTGATTATATGACGCTCGTTTTGTTCGTCACGTCTCGGTTGTCCAGCGGCTCAGGTGATGAGGCTTTGCGGCAATGGCCTTCAGGGAATCCGCGCCGCAAACCAGGTGACCGGTTTTGTGGCGCGGATGTGATCAAGCTGCTAATACTTAGGCCGCTTCAAATAGCTGACGTTTAGCAGCAACGTGATGGTGGTTTTGCGTGCGGTCTTTGTGTTGAAGGATTTTGCGATCAATTTTGTCTGCGAGCAAATCAATGGAGGCGTAGAGGTTTTCTTCTGACGCTTCACAATGCAGGTCTTTGCCTCGCACATGCAGAGTAATTTCGGCGCGGTGTTTTAAGGGCTCAACCGACAGCATGATCTGGATGTCGATGACATGGTCAAAATGTCGCAGAACGCGAGCCATTTTGCTATGGATGTATTCACGAATTGCAGGGGTAACGTCTAAGTGGTGACCAATAATGCTCAGGTTCATAGCGTACTCTCCAAAGAAGTGAAGGATTGCGCGGATGCGCGGAAAAGGACGTCTAGGCTGACCTCGATTTTTGAGTGGATAACAGTTTTAGTTTAGTCAGTTCGCTCAAGAAATCAAGCGGCAAACGACTATTTATGTCACTTTAAAGACATATATTTTTAGTAAGCATGCGTCTGCGCAAGGGGGACGTCCAAACGGACAATCACATCTTGAAATGTTCGCCTAAATAAACCTTGCGTACTGAGGCGTCGTTGATAATATCTTCGGGCTTGCCGGTAGTGAGCACTTTGCCTTCACTGATGATGTAGGCGCGATCACAAATGCCGAGCGTTTCGCGTACGTTGTGGTCGGTAATCAGCACGCCGATGCCGCGACTTTTAAGAAAACGTACGATCCGCTGGATTTCAATGACCGCGATGGGGTCAACGCCGGCGAAAGGTTCATCTAGCAAAATAAAGCGCGGTCTTGTCGCTAAAGCGCGCGAAATTTCAACCCGGCGACGTTCGCCACCCGAAAGTGATAGGGCGCTATTTTTGCGAATGTGCGTGATCTGCAATTCTTCGAGTAGAGAGTCGAGCTGTTGCTCAATGAGCGTGTTTGAAAATCTCTTGCCCTCGTGATCAATTTGCAGTTCGAGCACTGCCCGGATATTTTCTTCAACGGTCAGACGTCTGAACACCGAGGCATCTTGTGGGAGGTAAGACACACCTCTACGTGCGCGCTGGTGGATTGGCATACTACTGATTGAGGTGTCGTCGATTTCAATGCGACCTGCATCCGCCGCCACCAGGCCAACAATCATGTAAAAACTGGTCGTTTTGCCCGCACCGTTCGGACCCAGCAAGCCGACGACTTCTCCGCTATGCACAGAGAGGGACACATCTTGAACGACCATGCGACCGCCATACGACTTTCGCAGGCCGGTCGCGCTCAGGCGCCCCGGTGTCAGTGGCGCAGATTGTTCAGCGGCGACTTCATTCGATATTTGCATAAGACCAAAATTTAAGGACGAGCGGGCGTGACTTGACGCCGAGTGCCGCCTGCAGGGGGCGGGGCCGTCGGCGTTGCCGGTTTGGCGTTCGGGGTCAAAGAGGGCGTACCGGCCTCTTTGGCTTTGCATTCGGCAACCGCGGCATCGGCACGGGCTCGGGGTTGTGCGACCGAGCGCACGCGCCCACCTGTATTGGCCGAGTCGGGACCAGAAAATGCCTCGTAGACATCCGTTTTTTGGCTGTAACGCACGCGCTCGCCGCTTACCGTATCAAAATGCTGACCGCAAATATAGCGAGTCACGACCGCCTGCCCGATCAAGTCAAACGTTTCGGTTTTACCGTTGTATTCGGCCCGCACGCCGACCCCTTCAAGAACTTCGTAGACTTCAGGACGTAATTGACGGATGAAGACGCGTTTTCCCTGCTTCACGGTTCCGGTGCCGTACTGAAAGCCTTCGGCGTCTTCGCGCAGTTGCAGATTGTCAGCATTCATGGTCATGAGGCCGCGCGTCATGACGACATTGCCCGAAAAGGTGCTTTCACGCTTTGTATCGTCAAAATGCAGCGTATCAGACAAAATCATCGTGCTGGGCTCTTCTTTAGGCGCCAGCGCCGCGGTTGAGGGCGGTTTTTTTTGGGCGTGAGCAACGCCAAGCAACGCACATAGGGCGAGAGTGAGCAGCAAGCGAAGCGGGCGGCGTGAAAGCGTGTCAATCATCATCGGTTTTTTCGTGTCGCTGCAGGTTCAGTGTTTTCGGTTTTGTCTTTAGGGGCCATTTCGACGTCGGTTGATTTAAACACGTCTAGTTGCTGAGTGGCGTTGTTGTAGCGCATCCCAGTCCCGCTCATGCGAGAGCGCCCACTTGTAGCTATCGCGGGTAAGTCCGTGTAGGCAAGGTCTTCTTTAATGAGCATGGTGACCTGATCACTGCGAAAGTTCAAGGGCTGACGCTCAGCGTCGCGCAGCCGCAGCAAGACGGCATCGCCTTTCATGATGATTCGGTCACCTTCGTCATAGACCGTGGCGGTTTTAGATGTAGCGATGGTCAGGGGGTTATCGGCTTTTAGGGCAAAGGCCCTCGGGCGGATAACGTCGTAAGACTTGTCATCGGGAAAGTGTTCCATCAGATCGCCTTCGAGGCGATGGATGACCAAACCCTGCTCGTTGGTGCGCACTAATACAATTTTTGTAGCCCATTGATCGCGCTCGTGGGTCAAACGAACCGGCGGGTCGATTTCGACAGCGCGTTGCGAGTAATCGGCGGCCCACCAGGTACCCGCTACGAGCGAGATCAGGATGACGAGCGAGACAATAATTGCAAAGCGCTCTTTCATGTCGCAACCATCATTGCACCGACCCCGAGCCCAGGAGTCCGGGTTGAAAGAACGCCCCCAGTCGCTGCTGGGCCGCGAGGATGAGGTCGCAACATTCGCGTGCTGCGCCATTGCCCCCCCGGCGCTCTGACACCCAGTGTGCGGACTGCGTCACGTACGCTGGCGCGTCGGGCACGGAGGCCGAAAAGCCGACCCGCTGCATCGCAGGCAGATCGATCAGGTCGTCGCCCATGAAGCCTGTTTGTTCAAGTTTGAAGCCATGATGCGCGATTAGCCCGTTCAGCGCGAGACCTTTATCGCGCACGTTTTGCATGACCTCACCCAGGCCGAGCTCGGCGGCGCGTCGGGCGACGATCGGGCTTTCTCGGCCAGTCATCAAGACGACCTGGATCCCGCTGACGACCAGCATTTTTAGACCATGGCCGTCGAGCGCATTAAAGCGTTTGATGGATTCGCCCTGTTCGGTGTACCAAAGGCCGCCGTCGGTGAGCACGCCGTCGACATCAAACACCATTAACTTGAGCTTGGCGAGTTTTTCCCTGACCGAGGACTCGATACGCGCTAAGACGAGGGCTTCGGCAGGGTGTGGGAGAGTCTGGGGACGTTTCATTTTCTGTGCGCTTTTAAATGACTTTCGCGGCCATCAAGTCATGCATGTGCACGGCGCCAAGCAATAAGCCGTCATCTTGGCAAACGAGCATATGGTTCAGGCGATGATTGTCCATAATGAGCGCAGCATCGACGGCCAGGGCGTTGGCGCTGATCTGGCGCGGGTTGCGTGTCATGCCAGCGGTAATGGTGAGTTGTCGAATATCGCCCTCACGCTCAATGAGACGGCGTAAATCACCGTCGGTGAAAATACCGAGCACCTTGCCTTGCTCGTCAAGCACGGTGGTCATGCCCATTCCTTTGCGCGAAATCTCTTCAAGCGCTTCGGACATCGTGGCGTTTGCCGCAACGGTGGGTAGCGCGGCACCACTTCGCATGACATCAGAGACCCGGGTTAAAAGTTTTCGACCGAGCGCCCCACCTGGGTGTGACCGCGCAAAATCTTCGGGGCTAAATCCTCGCGCTTGCAGGCAGGCGACGGCCAGTGCGTCGCCCATTGCCAGTGAGGCAGTGGTGCTGGAGGTTGGTGCCAGATTAAGCGGGCAAGCCTCAAGTGCCACGCTGACATCAAGGTGGACTTCTGCGAGCCGGGCGAGTTCTGACTGAGGGTGGCCGGTGAGGGCAACGACCTTGACGCCGAGCCGGTGTGCCGCTGGCAAAATAGAGAGAATCTCTTGCCCGCTGCCCGAATAAGAGAGTGCCACCAGGAGGTCTTGGCTGCCGATCATGCCAATGTCACCGTGAACCGCTTCAGCGGCGTGTAAAAAAAATGAAGGTGTGCCAGTTGAGGCGAGCGTCGCGGCAATTTTGCGCGCAATATGACCGGTTTTACCCAGCCCGCAGACGATGACGCGGCCGGAACAAGCAAGAATCAGTTCGACCGCCCGTACAAATTCTGGCCCTAGCCGTTCTTTGAGAGACAGAATTGCCTGAGCCTCAAGTTCGAGGGTTTGACGGGCGCATACCAGCGTCGCCGCGTGATCGAGCGACTTTTTGGGTGTTTTGGAATCGGAACTTGCCATAGCTTGAGTTTAAACGGTTCAGAGCCCAGATGGGGCGCCGCTAGCGTATTCTATGGGTGCGCGCAAATGGTGCGTGGTTTGTTTGATACCGATTCTTTATCGCGGAGAGCTGTTTAATGATTACCCCAACGCCTTATCAAGACCCCATTGAGCTCGTTCGCGGCTTAATTCGTACGGTGCCTGATTGGCCTAAACCTGGGGTGATGTTTCGCGATATCACGCCAATGCTGCAAGATCCGCGCGCTTTTCGTGCCTTGATTGATATGTTTGTGTATCGGCATATGCGCAATCGGCTTGATGTTGTCGTCGGCATTGATGCGCGCGGATTTATTTTTGGCAGTGCACTGGCGTATGCGTTAAACGTCGGTTTTGTGCCTGTGCGCAAACAGGGCAAATTACCCTATAAGACGGTTGCACAGGCGTATTCCCTTGAGTACGGTGAGGCCACGGTTGAGGTCCATCAAGATGCGATCAAGCCCGGCCAACGGGTACTCTTGGTCGATGACTTGGTTGCGACGGGCGGGACGATGTTGGCGGCGATCAAATTGCTGCAGCAACTCGGCGGCAATGTGGCTGAGGCGGCTGCGGTGGTGAATTTGCCCGGGCTTGGGGGGTCGGCCCTAATTGCCGAAACCGACACGCCGTTTTTTAGCGTGTGTGAGTTTGGCGACAAGTGAGACGCGATGAATACGTGGCGAACGCATCATAAAAATAATTGATAGACAGGATTGTCGGTTTCGTTAAAGTGCGGATAGCCAACCTCATCTAAAAAGGCTTTGAACGCTTTTTTACTGCCATGCGGAACTTG
>CALQNE010000121.1 GCA_943331855.1 Bordetella parapertussis | reverse complement strand
TTTAATACATCTAGTGGCTTATTTCTGATATGTCAATACAAAAATATACGATTACGCAAGAAACTGAAGCCCACTTGCGCGTAGCTCTGCGCGGCTGTGACGAACTGTTGGTTCAAGCCGAGTTCGCCCAGAAATTGGCTCGGAGCCAGGCTACGGGCATTCCGCTAAGAATTAAGCTTGGCTTAGATCCTACGGCGCCTGATATTCATCTAGGCCATACCGTCGTGCTGAACAAGATGCGTCAGTTGCAAGATTTAGGGCATCAGGTCATCTTTTTGATTGGTGATTTCACCTCGATGATTGGGGATCCGTCAGGCCGCAACACAACCCGGCCGCCGCTCACCCGCGAGCAAATCGCCGAAAACGCTAAAACCTACTATGCGCAGGCTAGTTTGGTGCTTGATCCTGACAAAACTGAAATTCGCTACAACTCTGAGTGGTGCGACCCGTTGGGCGCGCGTGGCATTATTCAACTCGCTTCGCGTTACACCGTCGCCCGCATGATGGAGCGTGATGATTTCACTAAACGTTATAAGGGGGGCGTGCCGATTTCGGTGCACGAATTTTTATATCCCCTGATGCAAGGCTACGACTCAGTGGCGCTGAAATCAGATCTTGAACTTGGTGGCACGGATCAAAAATTCAATCTGCTTGTGGGGCGCGAGCTGCAAAAAGAATATGGGCAAGAGCCACAATGCGTGTTGACGATGCCATTGCTTGAGGGCACCGACGGCGTTGAAAAAATGTCGAAATCCAAAAATAATTACATCGGGATCGGCGAAGCGCCGGACTCGATGTTTGGCAAATTGATGTCAATTTCGGATACTTTGATGTGGCGCTATTTTGAGTTGCTGTCCTTTGACAGCCTCGAAGACATCGCGAAGTTGCGGGCCGAAACCGAAGCGGGTCGTAACCCACGCGACGCCAAAGTACAGCTGGCGCAAGAGATCATTACTCGCTTCCATTCAAAGCAAGCGGCGCAAGACGCACTCGCCAATTTTGAGGCGCGGTTTCGAGACGGTGCCGTTCCAGAGAATATGCCTGAAATGACGTTGGCGGGCGCTCCGATGGGTGTGCTCAAGGTGCTGCGCGAGGCCGGATTGGTGGCTTCGGGTGCCGAGGCTCAGCGAAATGTTGAGCAGGGGGGTGTCAAAATCGATAGCGTCAAGCTCGAGGATAAGGGCTTGCAGCTTGCTGCAGGTACCTACGTGATTCAGGTCGGCAAGCGCAAGTTTGCGCGCGTGACGCTCAATTAGTCAGACTCGGGCGGCATCGCAAAGCCTGTTGCGGGTCGAACAGACTTGTCTGGTCCGGTCTCTCCCACGAGACGAGGCTAGGCACAGTACACTATAGCCATCCAAATTTGCCTGTTTGCTAGGAATCTTATGTTTGACCGTAAATTGACCCTTGATCGCGTTGACCCGGCCGTTTGGGCCGCCATTCAACAAGAAGACACTCGGCAAGAGCAACACATTGAGCTGATTGCCTCTGAAAACTATGCCAGCCCCGCGGTGATGCAGGCGCAGGGTAGTCAAATGACGAACAAATACGCCGAAGGTTATCCCGGTAAACGTTATTACGGTGGTTGTGAGTATGTGGACATCGTCGAACAACTAGCGATTGACCGCTTAAAGGCGTTATTTGGCGCCGAGGCGGCCAATGTGCAACCAAACTCAGGCTCGCAAGCCAATCAGGCTGTGTATCTGGCGTGTTTAAAGCCGGGCGATACGGTGTTGGGGATGAGCCTGGCTGAAGGTGGTCACTTAACGCATGGCGCGAGCGTGAACTCTTCTGGCAAGCTGTATAACTTTCATCAATACGGTTTAGACGCGAACGAAGTGCTCGATTACGCAAAAGTCGAGCAACTCGCCAAAGCGCACAAACCAAAATTGATTGTGGCTGGCGCATCGGCGTATTCGTTGCGAATGGATTTTGAGCGTTTTGCGCGCATCGCCAAAGACAACGGCGCTTTGTTGCTGGTTGATGTCGCGCACTACTCAGGTCTCGTGGCGGGTGGTGCTTATCCTAACCCAGTCCCGCACGCAGACTTTGTGACCTCGACGACGCATAAGTCGTTGCGCGGTCCGCGTGGGGGCGTGATCATGATGAAAGCCGACCACGAAAAAGCGGTGAACTCTGCGATATTTCCAGGCATTCAGGGTGGCCCGCTGATGCATGTGATTGCAGCCAAGGCTGTCGCGTTTCACGAGGCTTCAACGCCTGAATTTAAAGCGTATGCGGCGCAGGTGGTTAAGAATGCCCAGGTGTTGGCGCAGACTTTAGTGAAGCGCGGTTTGCGCATTGTGTCTGGTCACACTGAAAGCCATGTGATGCTGGTTGATCTGCGCGCCAAGGGCGTAACGGGCAAAGAAACTGAAGCCGCATTAGGGCAGGCGCATATCACTGTCAACAAAAATGCCATTCCCAATGATCCTGAAAAACCTTTTGTGACAAGCGGTATCCGTTTAGGAACCCCTGCGATGACCACGCGTGGCTTTAAAGAAGCTGAGGCTGAACTCACGGGCAACTTGATCGCAGATGTTCTGGATAATCCGCGCGACGAAGCCAACATCGCATCCGTACGTGCGCGTGTCAATGCGTTGACTGCGGGCTTTCCGGTTTACCGATAATCAGCAAGCAGTTTAAGGCTGCTTGCATTGTTTCTTAACCAAGGCATCGAATGAAGTGTCCCTTTTGCGGGCATCCCGATACGCAGGTGGTCGACTCTCGCGGAGCCGATGAAGGCGATTTTATTCGCCGTCGTCGGCGCTGCGTCGATTGCGATCGTCGGTTCACGACCTACGAGCGCCCCGAGCTTTCAATGCCTTCGGTGGTCAAGCGTAACGGCAGTCGGCATGATTACGAGGCCAGCAAATTGCGAGCAAGCTTATCGCTTGCGTTGCGCAAACGCCCGATCAGCACTGAAGAAGTCGATGCGGTTGTTATGCGGATTGAAGACAAATTATTGACAAGCGGTGAGCGCGAAGTTTCTACCGAATTTTTGGGTGAGCTTGTCATGGCCGAACTTAAAAAATTAGACAAAGTAGCTTACGTACGCTTTGCTTCTGTTTACAGAAGTTTTGAGGATATTGGCGAGTTCGTTGCGGCCATTCGTGAAATGCAGGGCCCACCACTGCGACGCAAAACATGAATCAGCCTTATCCGCGCGGGATTGATACGCGTAATCCTGATCAAGACGTTTTTTTTATGCGTCAGGCGCTCGCTTTGGCCGAGGGTGCGTTGTATGTGCCTTCGCCTAACCCACGCGTCGGCTGTGTGATTGTTCGCGAAGGGCAAGTATTGGGCAGTGGCGCCACCCAAGTCGTGGGTAGTCATCACGCTGAAATCATGGCGTTAAACGACATGGTTGCTAAAGGTTTTAATGCGCATGGCGCGACGGTGTACATCACACTCGAACCCTGTAGCCACCATGGCCGTACACCGCCTTGTGTGGGTGCCTTAATTGCCGCTAAGCCCAAGCGTGTTGTGTTTGCGCATTTTGACCCGAATCCAAGCGTGGCAGGTCGTGGTATGCGTGGCTTGCGCGAGGCGGGCATTGAAGTCAATGTGGGGATTTGTGCGGATCAGGCCCTTGAATTGAATCCAGGTTTTGTATCGCGCATGACGCGCGGCTTGCCTTATGTGTGGATGAAAACTGCGGCATCGCTGGATGGTCGTACCGCTTTACTCAATGGTGTATCGCAGTGGATCACTGGGCCAGAAGCGCGAGCAGACGGCCATCACTGGCGGGCGCGCAGTTGTGTGGTTTTGACAGGGATTGGCACGATCCGTGCAGACAATCCAAAAATGAATGTGCGTCATGTGATGACCCCGCGTCAACCCAAGCGTGCGGTGATTGACCCCGGTTTTGAAATTAATGAAGACGCGGCGGTGCTTGCAGGCGGTGAGGCCTTTGTGTTTGTCGGTGATGACAAGCCTGAGAAAACCGCACGCTTGGCGGCGCGTGGTGTGCAGGTGATTTGTGTGCCCGAGGCTGTTGGGGTTCAGGCGGGCGAGGTGCGTCGTCGCATTGACATGCGCGCGATGATGCAATGGTTAGCGGCCGAGGGTCACAACGAAGTTCATTGCGAAGCAGGCTCAGGGTTAAATGGTGCCTTGCTTGAGGCCAATTGTGTCGACGAATTGTTGGTGTACATGGCCCCGATCTTATTGGGCGAAGGCAGAAGCATGGCGCAGTTACCTGTGCTAACCAAGCTTGATGGGGTGAAGCGTTTTGAATTTACTGATGTTAAACAACTCGGCGCAGATATTAGAGTGCGAGCGCGGCTGCCCGACAGCTGGCGTGCGTTGATGCAGAGCATTCATTTAATCGAAAGTAATGTAGGTGAGGGCTAGCCGTATGTTTACCGGGATCGTCGCCGCTGTTGGTCAGATTCAAAGTATTGAGCCCTTTGCCGGCGACAAGGCTGATACCGGCGTACATATCAAAATTCACGCGGGCGGGTTAGATTTGTCAGACGTCGGGCTTGGCGATTCGATCGCGATCCAAGGCGCTTGCATGACCGTAGTCACAAAACACGTTGATGGATTTTCGGTGGATGTCTCGCGTGAAAGTTTGCGCTTGACCATGGGCCTTGACGCCTTAGGCCCTGTGAATCTAGAAAAATCACTACGCATCGGTGATCAGATTGGCGGTCATTTGGTCTCGGGCCATGTCGATGGTTTGGGTGAAGTGGTCAAGTTTGAACCTGTGGGCGAATCGTGGGAGCTGGTCGTACAAGCCCCAGCTACGCTTGCCGCATTTTTGGCGTACAAAGGTTCGATCACTGTGAATGGCGTGAGCCTGACGGTCAACCGTGTTGAAGATGTCGCGGGGGGCACACGCTTTAGTATCAACTTGATTCCCCATACGATCGCGGTGACAACCTTGCAGCATCTGAAGGTGGGTCAACAGGTCAATCTTGAAGTGGACACGATTGCACGCTATGTGCAACGGATGTTGTCGCTGCCAAAATAGCGGGTATATGTCGCAAAATAGTTAATCACGACACTTTATTTGTCGCTAAATTTTATTGCGTCAGTTAAAAAGACGTAACACTATTGAAAATTGACCTGCGAGTTTCTCAGCGCATGCCGGTCGGCTATCAGCTTAAGTTTCTAGAGCAGTACCACCCCAATCAAACTCAGTATTTGCCGCAAGATCTTTGCGCCCAACTGCACTCGATCGGACGCTCGCCGGCAGAGCAGACGCCAGCCGGCACCTTTGCTCGCAACATTCTCAATCGTTTATTGATTGATTTGTCTTGGGCCTCATCGCGCTTAGAGGGCAACACTTACAGCCGGTTAGATACTGAGCGCTTGATCGAATTTGGTCAGGCTGCCGAGGGCAAAGACGCGTTTGAAACGCAGATGATACTTAACCATAAAGATGCAATCGAGTACTTGGTTCGTGACCCGCTGCGTGAAAATTTAAGTGTGGATACGGTTATTGCATTGCATGCCTTGCTGTCAGACGGTTTGATGGCAGACCCAGCGGCTTGCGGCCGTATTCGCAGCCGGGCAGTCGAAATCGGTGGAAGCGTTTATCTGCCAGTCACATTGCCGCAAAGGCTCGAAGAATTGTTCGGCATTGTGATTCAGATGGCCTCAGAGATTAATGATCCAATCGAACAGGCATTTTTTCTTATGGTTCATTTGCCCTATTTGCAACCCTTTGAAGATGTCAACAAAAGGGTGTCTCGCCTTGCGGCGAACGTTCCGCTCATTCGTCACAATTTATGTCCGCTTTCATTTATTGATGTGCCGCAGCAGGCCTATGTCGATGCCATGATCGGCGTGTATGAACTTAATCAAGTTGAACTACTGCGTGATGTGTTTGTTTTCGCCTATGAACGCTCTTGCCAGCAATACGTTGCGGTGAAACAAAATCTTGTGCCGCCTGACATTTTTCGGTTGCGCTATCGTCGAGCTTTAAGCGAGGTGGTAGCTGCGATCGTACGCAACGATGAACCGCTAACAGAGATGAGCGTGCGAGCTCGAACACCCGCTAGAGTTTTCTGCGTGGCAAGGCAAACATTGTTCATGACGCGATGCGAGTTTTTAAAACCATAAGCGTGCTGCAACCAAAACGAATCCACCCGCGCAAAGTACGATGAGTGGATTGAGTTTTTTAAAGCGCCAAAAGATACCTGCAGAGACTGCGGCAAGTAACCATGGCGTGACGCCACCAGACGTTGAGCGCAAGATGATGATCGCACTCGTCAGTAACAGCCCCGAGGCCAGGGGGGCGAGCGCGTTTTGTACAAGTGTGGTCCAGGGCTGGTCATGACTTTTATGCCAAGCACGTGTCACAAAATATGCCAATACGGTAGACGGCCCAAACAAAGCCAGTGAGGCGACAAGCGCACCTTGCCAACCACTGACTTGCCAACCGATCAGCGTGGCCAACAGCGCCCCGGGTCCTGGTGCGGCACGTGAGATCGCAAACAGATCGATAAATTGCGCGTGTGTGAGCCAATGATAGATATCGACCGCTTGCAGATGCATATCACCCACTACGCTTTGCCCGCCGCCGACCGAAATCAGCGATAGCGGGGCAAACACTGCGATTAAATCTAGATAAATATTTGAGGTTTTCATCTGGCAGTCAGCGCTTCATACGGGTTTGCTGAAAATGCGCACACACTAGACCCACCAGCGCCAAAACCAAAATGACAGGCACGAGCGGCAGCTCCAACAAAAAAAGCCCAATAAATACCGAGACGCTGAGCGTGAGCGGCCAAAGTCCGAGTCGATACGAACGCTTGATGCCGCGCAAGCCAATCGAGGCCGTCAAACCTAGAGCGCTCGCCGCTAAGCCTTCTAGAAAGTCATGAATCCACTTGATCGAACCGAGATCAAGTAACACGATACTGAGCAGCACGGCCAAAATCATTGGAGGCGTCACTAAGGCCATCACCGAGACCAGGCCCCCGATGCCGCCGCGCAATTTGTGTCCGATATGCAAGGCCAGATTCGCCACGTTAGGACCTGGCAAGATCTGGCTGATGGTCAGCGCACTCATGAACTCATCTTCAGTCAAAAAGTGATATCGATCAACAAAATCACGATACATCCAGCCCGAGATGCCGCCGCCAAAACTGGTGGCTCCGATTTTGGCAAAAAGAATAAAAAGCAGCCCGAGCGTGGGGGTTGGCGTCGGCGAGGCCGGAGGCGTTGGGATGAGCGAGCTATCTGACATGGCAGCTAGTATAGGCATCGGCGGCCTAGCCTGCAGGGGTATGGTGCAGGTCGGGCGTGGAACCTGCCTCTGTTAGAATGCGGGGCTTGTTATGGCAGCGGACAGGTGGCCGAGCGGTTGAAGGCGCACGCCTGGAAAGCGTGTATACGTTCATAGCGTATCGGGGGTTCGAATCCCCCTCTGTCCGCCAAAACTATTTCAAACTGATCCCAAGTCGTTCGAACTGATTCCAGTTCGTTGGGGCTTTCCTTGAGCGTTGGCGGTTAAGAGAGAGCCAATTTAGCCGAAACTAAGCGGTTGATGCTCACCCCCAGATC
Source organism: Bordetella parapertussis (assembly GCA_943331855.1). GTDB lineage: Bacteria > Pseudomonadota > Gammaproteobacteria > Burkholderiales > Burkholderiaceae_B > Zwartia > Zwartia parapertussis_H. Next base: position 2,384 of record CALQNE010000121.1, on the reverse strand, counting down.
GGCAGCCTCGGTAGCGAGGCGACGATGCACGAGCGATGGCACTCGAACCATGAAGCGGCCACTGTAGTTCTTTTCAGCAAGCGCTTCTGGGATGGGCTCACCACAGGCAGTCATTTCAGAAACCACTTCACCCACGACTCGGCGGATGCCGGAAAGTGCTTTTTCAGGGCTGGCTGCAAGCCAAGAGAGCGAGGGAAACTCTGTGCATAAACCCACGTGCTCGTTGTCTTCGGCAGACCAAGTGACTCGATAGGTGTAGTGATTGATGTTCATGGCTTAGCTCCTAAACGCTCAATGGCAAGAAGGACTTGTCGAACTTGATAAGCCTTTGCCTTTCCTTTGTTGTTCTGAATATTGACCCTCGGATTTCCAGGCCATGGCGTTTTGTAGATGGCGTGACTGCTGCCGTTTTGCCTGGGTTTTCCAAAATAGGTTTCACACACACGTTGTAGCTCGGAAAAGCGCACATTGGCAGGCTCAGTGCGCATTTGTTCGAGAATTTTTCCAACTGGACTCATTCATAAATGGTATCAATAGTGATATCAAATGTCAAATACAAATGACTCGACAATCTACAGAGCTGCCTTGATCTTATGCGTAAGATTGGGAAAACGGCGCGGCCAGGATGGTTAGTATCCCTCCCGCAGACCCAAAGCAAAAAACCTGAGATTTCAGCAGCTCAGGCGGTTTGTGATGTTGTCAGTACTGCCCCGCCATTATTCTTTCCGGAATCTAGCCTGATCGATCCATATTTTGGCATGATCGTGGGCGCTACCTCACTCGGCTCTACCAACGCTACCTGATTCACGTGGGATGAGTCGCACTCAGTGTTCAATTGCACAGCGAGGCCCCCATCATTCGATGTTTTCCGGCAATTTGCCGTACAATGTCAAGATTATTGAGGAGCTTGTCATGCCAGCTAAATCCCTCGCCTTACGCCGTACGACGAAACTTCAGTCTGCTCGACTAGAGGCTCGGATCAGCCCTGACCTGCATCTGATTGTTAAGCGTGCCGCAGAAATTCAAGGCCGTACGATGACCGATTTTGTGATCCATGCACTTCAAATAGCGGCCTCGCAAACAATAGAACGCGCCGACCGCGTGCGCCTATCAGTGCTTGACCAAGAGGCTTTTGCAAACGCTTTGATCGCACCTGCCAAGCCTAATGCAGCACTCAAGCGCGCTTTTGCCAAGGCCAATAAGCTTCTTGCTGCGTGAAGTCACGTGTGACTGTTCGTCCAAAGGTACCTAAATTTTCTGTTTTGGCGCTAGATCTCGCTGCTGATCGCGTGAAGTTTACGTGCGGCATTGAACCACTAGATCGGTACTTTCGTACTCAGGTTAGTCAGGACATTAAACGTCGAGTGTCTGCTTGTTTCGTGGCGAACGACAATATGGGACAGATCGCGGGCTATTACACGCTGGCCTCGGCGAGTATTTTGCTATCTGACCTACCCGAGACGCTTGCGAAAAAACTACCTCGCTACCCCAGCGTGCCGGCAGTGCGCATGGGGCGTCTGGCCGTGAGCGATTCCTTCAAGGGCAAGGGCCTCGGAGCCGCATTATTAGCCGATGCCCTCAGGCGTGCGGCCACGGCAGAGATCGCAGCGTATGCGCTAGTTGTTGATGCCAAAGACGAGTCGGCCGCCGGTTTCTACGCTCACCACGGGTTCATCGCGCTCCCAGAACAACCACTTTTTCTCTTGCTGCCCCTTGCGACAGTCAAATCCTTGCTGGCCCGTCAGATAGTCAACACAAGTTAAGCACCTTCGGGTGCTTTTTCTTTTGGCCACGCATTTTGGGTACGAGTGATGATTATGCGTCTTTTTATATGGTTACTTTTATGTTACCATCAACCATGGCCTTTCAAGTACTCGAACTACTGCTCGATGACGGACTCAGCCCGTACGCACAATGGTTCGACGGGCTGGCACCCGATATTGCCGCTAAGGTTGCTACTGCGAAGTACCGGATGCAGCAAGGAAATCTGTCCAGCGTTGAGTGGTTCCGTGGCACTGGTGAATACAAGATTAATTACGGCGCAGGCTGGCGGATTTATCTGGCAAAGGATGGCATTGAGATCATTATGCTCTTGGGTGGGGGCTCTAAAAACGGACAGCAACAAGACATTGATCAGGCCGTTAAATTGTGGAAAGAATACAAGCGGGCAAAAGCAAATTTACTCAAAAAAACCAAATCAATTGTGGTGACAAGCAAACGCAAAGGGTAATGAATATGGCACTGACTAGAGATTTTAAAGATACGGTTTTGGCACGCGTTGAGCGCGATCCTGAATTTGCCTGTGCTATGTTGAACGAGGCAATCATGCTTTTTCTGAATGGTGAGCCCGAGACCGCAAAGCTTATCTTGCGCGATCTTGTCAA
>CALQNE010000120.1 GCA_943331855.1 Bordetella parapertussis | reverse complement strand
AGGCTGTCCGACCTCAATCCAGAGTTCAATCGAGCCAGTCAAGTCTTTGAGCCAGATATCGGGTTCGTCTGCGTCACTCAAGCCTTTCGTACAAGACCAATCTTCGTGGGCGTGCAGGGCGAAGGCCAGCACACGCACCATCAAGCGCTCTTCGGTTTCTGAGGGGTGCCTGGCCAGCGTCAAGGCGTGACTGCCGTAATAGTGGCGATCGGCGTCCGCCACATTGAGCTCAGCTTTATAAATGGTTGCGCGTAAGGCCATAAAATGTCGTGTGTACTGTGCGAAGTCAAGAAGTGGATTATCCTTGATTATCTGACCTAGAGCCTATTTTGATGACAAATCCCCATATTGCTGCCGTTGCCCAAACCCTTTTAGCTGCCCGTGGCGACCATCAGCCTGCCGACCCCGCACAGCATGCAGATCAGTTGCAGTCGCCTGAGGAGGCCTACGCCGTGCAAGCGTTGGTGCGTCAAGCGCTCGCACCCGAGCAAACTCCGGTGGCTCGCTATTGGAAATCAGGGGCACCCTCGCGTACAGCCCCTTTGCTACACACCGGCCTGCTTGATGCCGGGGTATGGACGAGCCCCGCCAGCGCACCAAACTGGCCTTTTAATATGCGGCTGATTGAAATCGAAATCGCACTCAAGACTAACCGCGTGGTCACGCCCGCTGAAGCGGCCACGCTGACACACGAACAGAGCCACGCGTTGATTGGCGCCATGGCCGTCACCATTGAGATCGTCGATTCTCGCTGGCAGCAGACAGGCACCCTCCAACCCTTGCTGAAGCTGGCCGACATGCAAACGCACGGTGCACTTGTCGTCGGCAATTGGATGCCCTATAGCGCTCAAGAAGGCGAGCGCGACTGGGCGCGACAACGCTGCACTGTCAAAATCGGCCAAGCGCCTGCGCAAGAATTTGTTGGTACGCACTCGCTTCAAGACCCGCGCTGGCTTATGCCGTTCTGGCTGCGGCATGTCACCGCCCAAGGCGCTTCAGTGCCGGCCGGCACGGTCGTGAGCACTGGGTCTTGGTGCGGAATGCCTGCTGCACAGCCGGGTGATCTGGTCGTGGCAAGTTTTGATGGGGTTGGTATGACTTCGGTTCAACTTTAAAGGAGATATGATGCGCAAATTCTTTGTCCACGGTCTTTGGGCCGTACTCGCAATGTTCACAGTGGCGACATCAAGTTACGCTGATACTTTTCCAGATCGACCCATTCGCTGGATCGTCGCTTGGCCACCCGGCGGTGGCGCCGACGTGATCGCCCGCCTGATCGGCAACCCGGTTGCCGAAGCCCTTGGCAAACCTGTCATTATTGAAAATCGCGCAGGCGCAGCAGGCAATATTGGTGCCGTGGTCGCTGCGCGCTCGCCTGCAGATGGGTACACCATCGCGTTCGCGTACTCGGGCACCCACTCGATCAATCGACATCTGTATAAAGAGATGCCCTTCGAAGAAAAAGACTTCACGCCCGTGATTTTTTTGGCCTCAGTACCACAACTCCTTGTCGTCAACAGCAACCTGCCCTTTAAGTCTGTCAAAGACGTGATTGCGGCGGCCAAAGCAGCGCCAGGCAAACTCACCTACGGTTCAAGCGGCAACGGCGCCATCAATCACTTGGCGGGTCAGCTATTTGCCGATATGGCGGGCGTGCAACTTCAACACATTCCTTATAAGGGGGGTGCCCCCGCCGCCGCTGCATTGATGTCGGGCGAGATCGATATGATTTTTGGTGAGCCCGCGACCTTACTACCCCATGTTGTGAGCGGCAAGTTTCGCCCGTTAGCCGTCACCGGCGATAAGCGTTCACCCACCTTACCCGAACTCCCCACCATTGCCGAAGCTGGCGTGCCTGACTATGCAGTCACCTCCTGGAACGGTATCCTGGCGCCAGTCAACACCCCCGAGTTCGCCATCAAACGCTTAAATGCCGCGTTTAACAAAGTCTTAGCCGACCCCGAGATTCGCGCGCGTCTCCAAAAAATGGGCTACGAACCGATCGGTGGCCCACCTGAACTATTCTCTCAACACATCGAAGCAGAAACACTGAAATGGGGCCCGGTCATCAAAAAATCTGGTTTGCAAATTAACTAATTCATCATGATTTTTATGAGTCAAAGTGGGATCACAGATCCCACAAAAGAACCCGAGTGGGCGGCCTGGTATGTTGAGCATCTGCGTATCATGTGTACGGTAGATGGTATCGACTCAGCCAGACGATTCAACACTACAGCACCCGACTGGCCACCTTCACTAGCGATGTATTCGATTCGCTCGCCCGAGGTTTTTGTTGATCCCTATTACCAAAAAATTCGCGGTATGGGGCCATGGCTCACGCTCATTGAAAAACGCTTTTATCGCCGCAATCTTTTTGAAGGCGTGGGCGATGCAACCATCGCTGCGCCCCATGTCCCTGATGGATTTGTTCTGGTCGTGACGGACCAGCAATCGCCAACGCTCGTACTTGAGGGCATCACCTTGACGTGGTTGCGCGCGGTCGGACTCGATCAATCGACCGCCTACCGGGGGATTGGCGTCGTATCGCAAGCGGTATCGCAGACCCTATCCACTCGTCCAGATGTTGCTTTTTACGTATGACAAGCACTATGCCATCCACTCGTCGCAAAACGCTTATTGCAGGCGCAACGGGGCAAATTGGCTCGAGCGTGGGGATGCATTTGATGGGGCTTGGCAACTGGGGGCCAATCGGATTGGCCCGTACGCCTGATCCAAAAGCGCCTTATCCCATGATCGCAGTAGACCTGACTGATTCGCTTGATTGCCAAAACAAACTCGCGCCGTTGCAAGACATTACCCACGTTTTATATGCAGCGCGCTTTGATCATTTTGGCGGTGAGCTTGAGTCAAAAGATACCAACGTCACGATGCTGCGAAACTTGCTTGATGCGATAGAACTTCGTTCAAAAAATCTTCAGCATCTTCATCTTGTGCATGGCACGAAATACTATGGCCATACGGTCAAAGAGCGTCGCACGCCTTACCGCGAAGATGATGCTTGCGGCAATTTCAAAAGTTTTTATTTTGAACAGCAGCAGCTTGTTCAACAACGACAACTTGGGCAAAACTGGTCTTGGTCAATCTCGCGGCCACACGCCTTTTGCAACTATCGAACGGATGAAGCGCGCAACATGCTGTTGGTGTTGGGGCTCTACGCCTCGATCTTGCGCGAACTCGGTGAGCCCTTGCATTTTCCCGGTACGCCACGCAGCTTTGAGGTCAAGACTCAATTTTCATGGCTACCGACGCTCGCGCGCTCAGCAGTCTGGATGATGACCGAGCCTCAATGCGCCAATCAAGCCTATAACATCGTGAATGGTGATCCCCTCAGCTGGTCTGAGCTTTGGCCCCTGTTCGCGCAGTATTTCAAAATGGATGTGGGTCAACCGAACTCAAGTAGCTTTGCCCGGTTTGCCACCGACAAAGACGCGGTCTGGCAAAGCATGATCAAAAAATATGACTTGAAAAAAACTGACTTGCAGACACTGGCCCAATGGCCTTATGGTGATTATGTTTTATCGCTTCAGTGGGATGTCGTTTCTGATATGTCAAAAGCGCAACGAGATGGTTTTACTGAAACAATCAATACCCCAAAGATGTTTTTAGGTGGCTTTGATTACTTTCGGGAACATAAAATGATCCCTTAACTGGGTGGAGCAAGTCGTGTCAGCAACAACACAAACGGATGTTTTGATTATTGGCGGTGGTGGCACTGGCCTGGCGGCTGCGATTGAGGCTGCAGAGCTTGGGCGCAGTGTGATCTTGCTTGAAAAAAATGCTGAAACCGGCGGCTCGACTTCGTGGTCAGTTGGCTCAATCACCGCTACTGGTACACCACATCAACGCAAAGCCGGCATCCAAGACAGTACAGACGCACATTTTGAAGATATGGAAAAACACGCCGGGGCACTCGCGCCGCGCGACAATCTTGCGTTGCGCCGCATTCTGGTTGACAACACGACCGATATGATTGAATGGTTGATGAAGTTGGGCGTGGTCTTTGTTGGCCCTGAAGAAGAGCCGCCGCATCGCGTAGCGCGCATGCACAACGTCGTGCCCAATTCACGCTCCTTTGCCTATCATTTAACACGCCGCTGTCGCGACCTTGGCGTAGATCTCAGACTCAACACTGCTACCCAACGCATTGTGCTTGACGGCGCGCGCGCGATTGGTGTTGAAGCTTTTTTGCCCGACGGTTCAACACACACGTTCATCGCGCGCCACGGGGTGGTGCTGGCCAGTGGCGACTACAGTGCCGCTGCAGACTTAAAGGCTCAACTCGCGAATCCAGAGGTTGCACTCGTTGACGCGATTAACACAACGGCTACGGGCGATGGTCATCGCATGGCCATGGCGCTTGGTGCCTCTGTTGTCAATGGCGATATTGTGCGCGGACCCATCATGCGCTTCTTGGCGCCCACGCGCGCCAATCTGCTGCAGCGCCTGCCACCGACAAAAATCATTGCTCAACTCATCGCTTGGTCAGCAACCTGGTTGCCACAGTGGATTTTGCGTCCCTTTTTGATGAGCTTTTTAACAACCGCTGTGAGTCCTTCGACAGAGCTTTATCGAGAAGGTGGGGTGCTGATCAATAAAAATGGTCAGCGGTTTACCAACGAACTCGACAAGCCGAATAAAGATATGGCCAAACAGCCCGAGCGAATTGGCTGGATTGTGCTGGATAGCACCGTTGCTCAAAAATTTTCAGCCTGGCCTTATTTCATCTCAACGGCACCAGGCGTAGCCTATGCCTATCTTGATGATTACCGTCGTAATCGTCCTGACATCTTTCATTGCGCACCCACACTTGAAGCGTTGGCTGCAAGTATGGGCGTCTCGGGAGACATGTTTGCTGAGACCATCGCGCAGTACAACCGAGATGAACGCGGCTCAAGACCTGAAATTACGCAAGGGCCCTTTTATGCGTTAGGGCCAATTAAAAGCTACGTTGTTTTCACCGATGGCGGCCTCAAAGTATCAGACAAGCTCGAAGTGCTGCGCGCCGACGGGCAGGTGATCCCTGGCCTGTACGCCGCAGGGTCGGCTGGCCAAGGTGGTTTGCTGCTTGAAGGCCATGGACACCACTTGGGCTGGGCCTTTATCTCAGGTCGTATCGCGGGCCGCGCCGCAGCGCGCTATGACCGGACTACTGATCAGCCTTGATATCAGCAGCTTTGACGACCTGCGCCCACTTTGCAATATCGGCTTGAACAAACGCCGCGAAATCTTTTTCGGTCGTAATGGTCGGCACAAGCCCCTGCTTGAGTAAATCAGCCATCATTTCAGGTCTGCTCAGTACCTCAAGTGCAGCCATATGCAATGCGTTGCGGGCCTGAGCAGGCGTACCCGCAGGAGCCATCAGCCCGTACCAGTAATCCATATCGAAGCCCGGAATACCTGCTTCAATAAAGGTCGGCACATCAGGCATCGCCGGAGAGCGGTTTTTCCCGGTAAGGGCGATGGCTTTCAGTTGACCCGACCGCACAATGCCTGCGACCGCAGGCAGCGGGGCAAACATAACCATATCGCGCTGTTGTCCAAGCATATCAGCCGCGACCGCGCCCGTTCCCTTATACGGAACATGGGTCAGTTTGATTTTTGTTTCAAAAATAAAAAGCTCAGCCGCCATATGCGCACCCGAGCCCGTACCTGCCGAGCCAAAATTAATCTTTCCAGGATTGGCTTTCGCAAGCTTGACTAAGTCTCCGGCGACTTTAACTTCGGATGAAGGGTGCACAACCAATACCATGGGTGCAGCAGCCAACGCCGTCACAGCAACAAAATCGCGCTCAACGTTATAGGGCAGCTTGGGATAAATGCTGGGATTCACACCGATTTCAGAAACCGACCCAACCAATAAGGTTTTGCCGTCCGGATTCGCGCGGGCAACAAACTGCGCGCCAATCGCACCCGCCGCACCCGGACGGTTTTCAATGATGGTACCTACACCGAGCTTTTCAGCGACTTTGGGCATGACCATTCGGGTCAACACGTCAGTACCACCGCCCGGTGCAAAGGGGATCACCACATTGATGGGCCGATCATTTGCAGCTTGCCCATACGCCGCGGGCAGTGCGTTGAGCCCACCAAACACTAGAAGGGTCAAGACGATCTTGAAGCAGATTTTTAGGCGCGTCAGCATGAATGCCTCCAGTCAGTACGGTCCAGAACCGCATCCTTAGGACAAAAAGCGGTTCGTTATGATTGAATTGAATATTAACGAGGATCCGCCACCCGTGCGAGCGGTTGGCGTGCGCTTTGGTAATCTCTAGGCTATGCGTCGGTTGAACCGGCTTTACATTAGGATATAGCGCGCCATGACTCTACCTTACCAACAATTGCCCAACGTGCAGGCTGCTCAGGGATTTTCTCATTTTGAAGGGATTCAAGTCCTGGATCTCAGCACCTCGGTCGCAGGGCCTTACGCCACCCAATTACTGGCTGATTTTGGCGCCTCCGTCCTCAAAATTGAAAAACCTGGCACAGGCGACGATGCTCGACAGTGGGGGCCACCCTTTTTAAATGGTGCCTCGCTTTGGTTTTTGAGCGTTAATCGCAACAAACACAGTATGGCACTTGATATCAGCAAGCCCGAAGGCCTCGAGATCTTAATGTCTTTGCTTGAGACAACTGACGTGCTGGTGCTAAATATGACGCCTCGCGTGCAAGAAAAGCTGGGCCTTGATTTTGCCAAACTACAGGCGCGCTTTCCGCGCCTGATCCATGCCAGCCTCACCGGCTTTGGCCTGACGGGTAACCGCAGTGATCACCCCTGCTACGACCTGATTGCCGAAGGGTATTCGGGCATCATGGATCTGACTGGCGAAAGCGAGAACGATCCACAAAAGGTCGGCACGCCTGCAGCCGACATGCTGGCAGGGCAAGACCTCGCCATGGCGGCAATGGCGGCAATCCATGGTCGCGCTCGCACGGGCAAAGGCTCAAGTATTGATATTTCAATGCTCTCGACTATGACCAGGTTTACAGCGCCGCGCGTTGTTGCCTACCTGGGCTCTGACGAAGTGCCGCGGCGCTCCGGAGGCAAAGACTCGGTGATTGCAATTTACCAAGTGTTTAATACCGCCGATGCCCAACTGTCGCTGGGCCTGGGCAACGATGCCATCTGGTCTCGCTTTTGGCAAGCGGTCGGCGATCCGACCTTTGCTGAAAGGCCTGAATACGCAGGAAATGCCGGTCGACGTGCGCATCGCCCCGCGATCGTGGCACGCATTACCGAAGTCCTGGCAACCAAGTCGCGCGATGAATGGTTGGCGCTGTTTGCCAAAAACCGTATCCCGGCCGGCCCAATCAATCGGGTCGACGAGGTGACAAAAGATCAAGATCTCTTAGCCAAAGAGTTTTTTTATCAAAGCGATTCTGGCTATGGCGCTGTGCCGCAGGTGGGCCTGGGCATTACCATCGATGGCAAGCACCATGTGCACCGCAAAGCCCCGCCAACGCTGGGGGAAGACACTCAGGCCGTATTGCGCGATCGACTGAAGATGGCACCCGCCGATATTGCAAAGCTACAACAGCGCCGGATTGTGAATGAGTGACGCCGCCCTTATACAATAGCAGCGGTACCGCACCAGTAAACTAACAAAAATATGTTTGTCCAAAAATAAAGAGACGCTTGATGAAGTACGACGAAATTTTAGGCTCCTGACCATGATGCTGACGCTTCACGACCCACAAAAAACGCGCGAAAACTATGCGTCGGGCGCCTGGAACGCCGACACGATGTTTGGTTTGCTACAACACCACGCTCAAACACGCCCTCTCAGTATTGCGCTTCGCGATTTATTTACCACGATGACTTGGTCGCAAGTCTTAGCTGCCGTTGAACAAGTTGCAACAGACCTGCACCATGCAGGCTTAAGTGCCGGCGATCGGGTGGCGATCTGGTTACCTAGTCGCGTTGAAAGCGTAATTGTGTTCATGGCTTGTTCGCGCAATGGCTATGTGTGCTGCCCCTCGCTGCACCAAAGCTATACCTCGAGTGAAATCATCACCTTACTTAAGCGCATTCGTTGCAAAGCATTTTTCACGACGCCTGGCTATGGCTCTGATGCGGCCACCTCGCCGATCACCACGTTGCTAAGTGAAGTGCCCACCTTGTTGCGTACTTTTCTACACGGCGCGACCTTTGCCGACGCGACGCAAACGCTCGTGCATCAGACGCCTGCTGCTGCAACCTCCCCCCTCGACTTACCGCCGGCCGCCACCAACCCCGACAAGATCGTTTATCTGGCCTTCACTTCAGGCACCACTGGCTTGCCCAAAGGTGTCATGCACAGCGATAACACCTTGCTGGCGAACGGGCGCATGATGGTACGAGACTGGCACCACGATCACGACTCAATTCTGCTCACCCTGAGCCCTTTAAGCCATCACATTGGCACCGTTGCAATTGAGCAATGGCTGGCTGCCGGCTTGCAACTTGTGATTCATAACTTTGCTGCAGGCAAGCCCGCACTCGACTGGATCATTGAAAGTGATGCTACTTACGTCATGGGTGTACCCACGCATGCCATGGATATTCTTGAAGATTTTCGTCGTCGCAGCTTCAAGGCGATGGGCAAGGTAACTTCCTTTTATATGGCGGGCTCACCGATCCCGCGCGAAGTGGCCGAACAGTTCTTGCGGATCGGCGTCACACCTCAAAACGTCTATGGCATGACCGAGAACGGCTCGCATCAGTACACCTTGCCCACTGACCCGACCAATACCATTGTGGCCACCTGCGGTCGAGCCGCACAAGGCTACGAAGTCCGTATCTTTGATGCTGAGCAACCCGATCATGAGGTCGCACCCGGCCAGGTGGGTGAAATTGGCGGACGAGGCGGTCTGTTGATGTTGGGCTACTTTGACGATCAAACCGCTACCGAAAACTCCTTTAATCGCTCAGGTTGGTTTATGAGCGGCGATCTAGGCGTCTTTGACGAACAAGGCTGTTTGCAAATCGTTGGCCGCAAAAAAGATTTGATTATTCGAGGCGGTCACAATATTCACCCAGCCCGAATTGAAGACCTTTCCCACCGGCACCCCGATGTGGTGAAAGCAGCAGTCTTTCCGATTGCAGATGATCGCCTGGGCGAGCGCGTGTGCTTGTCAATATTACAGCGCGCGGGCGCCACGATTGACCCTCAACAGCTTCTGCAACATTTGTATGAGGTGGGCCTATCTAAATATGACATGCCCGAATACTTCATTGTGCTGCCCGCTTTCCCGTTAACGGCGAGCGGAAAAATCTTGAAACGCGAACTGATCGAGATGACCAAGCGCGGTGAAATCAAACCCGCCCCCATCCGCTGGAAAGCACCAAGCACTCCCGCCAATCCTTAACGCACTCATCGTTACCTACTTAAAGGCAATTGACCATGGCAGTAGAACTTTCAATTCAAGAAGGCCTTGCGCACCTCCACCTCAATCGCCCAAAAGCATTAAACGCCTTGAGCTTTGAGATCTTGCAAGAGATCAATGCTGCCCTCGCAAAAATTGAACTGTCTGTTGAGTCTCAACACGTACGCGGCTTAATCATCACGGGCGAAGGCGAAAAATCTTTTTGCGCGGGTGCTGACATTACCGAGTTAATGGGACGCACGCTATCGCAACAACACGAAGGCGCCCGCATCGGGCAAGAAGTTTTTAATCGTATTGCTGCGTTGCGGATACCTTCGGTTGCCGTGATTCATGGTTACGCCTTTGGCGGAGGTCTCGAACTCGCACTCTCATGCACCTTTCGTATTGCCACTGCGCGCGCCAAAATGGGTCTGCCTGAAATCAAACTCGGCCTGATTCCGGGCTACGGCGGTACGCAGCGATTGCCCCGTCTGATTGGCGAAGGGCGCGCAATAGACATCATCTTATCGGGCCGCACAGTCGAGGCTAACGAAGCAGAGCGCATT
>CALQNE010000119.1 GCA_943331855.1 Bordetella parapertussis | reverse complement strand
TTAGTGAGCTTTTTGTATTCGGGGGCGCGCGCGCAGTCCGCTGCTGTGCCTGCACCCAACGCTCAACAGAACGAACAAAAGACAGTACCAGCTTCGTCAACACCTGCGCCCCAAGGGGATTCAACGGATATAAACGTTGCATCCAAGGTCAAGTTAGACAATTGGCAATGCACCTTGCACGCAGCTCGATTCGATTACTGGCGTTTTGAAATTGAGATTACAACACTCTCAACGTATCGCCTGCAAAACTGCCCCCCAGCGCGCCTAGACAAAATAACTGCCGCCTCTGCCGCCGCTCAATTGAGAACCGTTGCTTCGTTCACGAATATTGTAAAGGGCGGCGCGCACCAGCAAATTATGGACATTAATTTGACCCCAATTTCAAATGAATACTATTGGGTGAGCGACCTCAAGTTTTCTGTTTTAGGCACCTCACGGGTCGGCTTGAAAAAGCTCTATGAAACAACAAAGCTTAAATCCGCAAAGAATCTGTCAGGGGCGAGTTATGTGCCTTTTAAAGTCACGGGCGAGACGCATTACATCTGGAACACTGGCTCATTGGCGCATCGGCTTGTCTCGCCCACGGGCGACACTTACATCATGACGGCCTACACGAAACAGGTGCAGCCGTCACTGACGCGTGAAACCCTAACACGCCTAGACACCATGCTCAGATTGCCCGCCGACTGGACGTATGAAAATTATTTTCTGGATAAAACTATTGTTGTCCGCTCGGGTGTCGAAAATGACAACTCGATACAGGTGATTTTCGACGATCTCAATAACAATTACGTTTTGTACCAATAGTCCACAGAGCTGCTATCCATCGCCCTTGGATGATTCAGCCCTGTTGAAGCCGAGCATCAGTGACGGTTTTTGTGAGGTTACTAAGCGGGCAAAAGGTAAAATAGAAGTCACTCCTTTTGATGCGCCGCGCCCACCCTATGAGCATACTTCCTGCGATTCAACACGGCTCTACTTTGCCGGATCGAGTCGGCAAACTTCAGAACTTATCAAATGCCCTTCTCGCTGTCTCGACAGCGACACCAATCATTTTTATTGACGGTCAAGGCCAAGAGAACAATCTCACCTATGGCCATCTGGTTCAATCGGCCAAGTGCATTGCAGCGGGACTTAAGGCGCAGGGGCTAAAACCTCACCAAAAAGTTTTGTTGCAACTGTCGCTTAGCGAAGATATTTTGCCGGTATTTTGGGGATGTCTATTTGCGGGTCTCGAACCTATTGTGGTTCCGATTCCGGTGAGTTACGACTTAGGCAGTCGCGCACTCGAGCAACTCATTCATATTTGGAAGTTACTGGATCGCCCTCTGATCTGTGCAACCGCAGCGCTTGCGCCGGCGCTGAGTGGTTCGAGTCGCTCACCTGAGCTGCAAGACGCTCGCATCGCAAATATTGAAAGTCTGCGGCAGCACGCTCCGATCGAAACGGTATACCAGGCGAAATTAAACGATGTCGCATTTTATGTTTTGTCGTCTGGTAGCACTGGGCTATCCAAGGCCGTTGAACTGACGCACGGCAATCTCTTAGCGCGCGCAATCGGTACCAACCTCTTGTGTGCCAGCCAACAAAACGATGTCATTTTAAGTTGGCTACCCTTTGATCACATTGGCAATATTTCGGCGTATCACATCAGCCCTGTCTTAGAGGGCAGCAAGCTTGTCTACGCACAAAAAGAATTTGTTTTAGCACGACCTTTGCGTTGGCTCGATCTCATTGACAAACATCGTATCACCCACGGATGGGCACCCAATTTTGCATTTGCTTTAGTCAGCAAAGCACTCAAAAGCCAAACTGATGGCACGTGGGATTTGTCATGCGTCAAAGGATTACTCAGCGCAGGCGAATTAATCGCGTATTCGACGGTGACCGAATTTCTCGAAGCGGTCCGCCCCTATGGTTTTCGTCGTGAAAGCTTAATTTCAGCCTTCGGCATGGCAGAAACCTGTTCGGGCGTGAACTATCACTTGCCTGCTGCAGGGCAGTCAATCAAATTTATGCATATTGACCGCCATCAGCTCAGCGGTGCAATTCAGCACGTTGCACCCGACGACGCTACCTGCATTTCGTTTGCCAGTTTAGGGCCGGTCATTCCAGGTATGTCGATGCGGATTGTTGATGAACACAATCAAGTCGTCGCCGAAGAGACTGCCGGAAGATTCCAGCTACGAGGCGCAGGCCTCATGCCAGGTTATTTTCGTAACCCTCAGGCGAATCAAGCGTTTGTTGAAGATGGTTGGTTTGATACAGGTGATGCCGCTTTTATTTCAAACGGCGAGTTGGTCATGCTTGGCCGCGTGGGGATGGGGATTATCGTCAATGGGGCGAACTTATCAAACATTGAGATTGAGGCTGCGGCCGAACAAGTAGAGGGTCTCGAGTCTTCATACACGGCGGCTTGTGCGGCGTTTGCACCAGGTACCGATAGGCTTCACCTCGTCGTATTTTTTCATACTAAAGTAACCGACGAGCAGGCGCTGGCAAATTTATTCAAGCAAATTCAAGCAAAACTCACTCAGCATGTTGGCATCAAGGCCGACTTTCTCATCCCTCTTGACGCTGAGGCGATCCCCAAAACTGCGATCGGAAAAATCCAGCACAAACAACTCATCGCACGTTTTCAACAAGGTGAATATGCAGCGGTGCTTGAGCGCGTCGACGCTCTGCGCGTGTTGTTTCACGAGGCACCGAGCGCCTCTGTACTTCCGGCCTCAGAAATCGAACAACAAATCGCCTCAATCTGGCAAGATGTTCTAGGCGTCACCCAAGTGGGCGTTCAAGACAACTTCTTTGAGCTGGGTGGAGACTCGCTGTCGTTAGTGCAAGCGCACGAGCGACTCATGGAAATCTTCGGCTCTGCAGTGACCTTAGTCGACTTGTTTACTTCACCAACGATCGAAATGCTAGTCAAACAGCTATCGGGTGAAAAAACGCAGGCTAGTCCGACCGAGAAGGGACAAGCGCGCGCAAATACGCGCAATATTCGCCATACGTCTGGGGCAAGCAAAGACATTGCAGTCATCGGGATGTCATGCCGATTTCCGGGCGCCGATGACATCGATACCTTCTGGAAAAATCTGGCCACTGGCGTTGAGTCAATTACCTTTTTTGATGATAAAGATCTGATCAACAGTGGCTTTTCTCGCGACGTCTTTGATCGACCCGATTACGTCAAAGCGAGTCCGTTGATTTCGGATGCGCGAGGCTTTGATGCCGAATTCTTTGGTTATTCTGCGCGTGACGCCGAACTCATGGATCCTCAGCAACGCCTGTTTCTGGAATGCGCCTGGGAGGCCTTTGAAGTTGCGGGCTATGACCCAACCGCTTACCCTGGTGTGACGGGTGTGTATGCAGGCGCCGCGATGAACACCTACCTGCTCAACAACGTGCTCCCAAATCGAAGCATGCTGGATTCGCAGGATGATCTAAATATTGCAACCCTCGATTCAATGGGTGGCTTTATGCTCATGGTCGCAAACGATAAAGATTATCTAACCACACGAGTCTCTTACAAATTAAACCTCGGTGGTCCGAGCATTAATGTTCAGACTGCCTGTTCGACCGGCCTGGTCACGGTACACATGGCCTGTCAGTCGTTATTGTCGGGTGAAACCGATCTTTTTCTAACTGGCGGTGCTTCGGTGCAGTCTCCCGAATACGCTGGCCATCTTTATCAACCCGGAATGATTGTCACGCCTGACGGACACGTTCGGTCATTTGATGCTGAGGCGCGCGGGACCATCTTTGGCAGGGGAGTCGGTGCGATCTTACTCACACGACTCGACGATGCTGTGCGCGACGGGGATCATATCTTCGCCGTCGTGAAAGGATCTGCCGTCAATAACGATGCGGGAGCAAAGGTTGGCTATATGGCCCCTAGCAGCGATGGCCAAGCAATCGCTGTCGCAGAAGCCATCGCAATCGCGAACGTATTGCCTGAGACAATTGGTTTTGTTGAAGCCCACGGTACAGGCACTGAGATCGGCGATCCGATTGAGCATGATGGCTTAGCGCAAGTGTTTCGCACTCAAACGCAGGCGATTGGTTTTTGCGCACTGGGTTCAGTCAAAACCAATGTTGGGCACTTGCAGATTACGTCAGGCACTGCGGGCTTTATCAAGACCGCGCTCGCGCTTCATCACAAACTCATCCCACCTCTTCTGAATTTCAAAACACCGAATCCGGCGTTAAAGCTTGAACAGAGCCCGTTTTACATCAACACGGAGGCCTGTGAATGGAAGACCACCGGCACGCCGCGTCGGGCTGGCGTGAACTCGCTAGGCATTGGTGGAACAAACGCGCATGCCATTCTTGAGGAAGCACCCGCAGTAATTAGAACTGCAAGCAAGGCTGAGCGTTCTGCACATGTCTTGATGGTCACCGCCCGAAATGAAGTCGCCTTGCGCCAATACGCGGGACGCTTTGCGCGCTATTTCACCGAGCATCCAGATGTCAATCTTGCAGATGTCTGTTTTACGGCGAATACGGGGCGTAAGGTATTTGATCAACGCGTTTCGATCGTCGGTGCAACTGCACAAGACTTTATTGCGCAGCTGACAGCCATCGAAAACAATGAGCCCTCTTCCAGCGCTTTTCAACACAACGCCAAAGCTAGCGCGAAAAGTAAGATCGGCTTTCTCTTTACGGGTCAGGGATCGCAATACCCAGATATGGGGCGGCATCTCTACGAAACTGAACCCATATTTCGCGAGCAATTAGATCTTTGTGCTGAACTATTTTTACCCTTGCTTGAGAAGCCCCTACTAGGGGTCATGTTCGACAACGCTTCTGCGAACGGACTCATTCATCAAACCGGTTATGCGCAACCCAGCTTATTTGCGCTTGAGTATTCATTGGCAAAATTTTGGCAAGCACTCGGGGTCATGCCCAACGTCGTCATGGGCCACAGTCTTGGTGAATACGCTGCTGCGTGCTTTGCTGGAGTCATGAGTCTTGCAGATGCTGTGCGCCTGGTTGCTAGCCGTGCCAACTTAATGCAATCTTTGGAACAGTCTGGCGAAATGTGGGCTGTCTTTACCAGTGCCTCAACGGTTCGACCTTTACTTGCCGGTGTGAGTAAAGATGTTTCGATTGCGGCTGAGAATAGCCCAGACAATACTGTACTTTCAGGTTGTAGTGCGCCCTTAGCTGAAGTGATTGCTAAGCTCACAGCGCTAGGCGTTCGCACTCAAAAACTAAACACCTCGCACGCCTTTCATTCAAGACTGATGGAGCCCATGCTCGATCGTTTTGAAAACATCGCCCAAAGTGTAGCGTTTCAAAACCCACAGATCACCTTGATCTCGAATTTAACCGGTACGGCTGCATCGGATGAGGTCACCATGCCTCAATACTGGCGGCAACATATCCGGCAGTCCGTCAAGTTTCAAACCGGTCTTGAACAAATGGCCGCCTTGGGCTGTCAAGTTTTTCTAGAAATTGGCCCCCGACCAACACTGACGGGGCTTGGTACCCAATGCCTGCCCGATGATTGCATCTGGTTACCAAGCATCAAGCCAACCGAAGATAACTGGACAACCATTCTGAAGAGCTTGGCGCAACTTGCTGTGCTCGGTTTAGCTGATTTAAAAAACCTGGATCATGAAAAGCAGCGATTACGCCTGCCACTTCCGACTTACCCATTTCAACATACACGCTACTGGATCGAACGGCCCGCTTCACAGACAACTTCGTCTCAGAAACCGTCGCAAACTCTGCTCGGACACCAACTGCAGATTCCAACTCTGCCGAACACGATTTTTCAGAACGACTTTAATCCTTTAGCCCTGCCCTTTCTAAACGATCATTTGATACACGGTGAGGTCGTTGTGTCGGGCGCCTGCCATGTCACGATGCTTTTAGACGCTGCTCAAATCTTATTAAAAGAACAACCGTTTGCACTTCACAACATTCACTTTCCTGAACCCTTGGTCATTGAAAAAGACCAGACCCGCACTGTTCAGGTCGTGATCGATAAGAATTCTCAGGGACGCCGTGAAGCCCAACTCGTCAGTTTTGATTCAACGATTTCTAATGATTCAATTCTAACGAATCAACATGCCCAAGCTGACATCGTTGAAACAGCTGTCACGAAGAGCGAGACACTCACGCTTGCGCAACTACGTTCGGGCTTGACTCAGACTGTCAATATCCAAGAGTTTTTGCATGAATTAGCTGAGAGAAAAATTGAACTCGGTGCAAGCTACCGCTGGGTAAAAAGCATCCAGCGTAATGCCCGCGAAGCACTTGGCGTGATCGCTGAGCCCCCTTCGCGCTCGGGTCTCGCCCTGCAACAACGCCACCCCGGCATGCTCGACGCAGGGTTTACGCTTCTTTTGGCGATGGGGATGCACCAACAGGGCACGACATGGTTGCCCTTTGCTATTGAAACCGTGCGGATACTCAAACAAACCAATGAAGTGCCTGCCTATGCTTACCTCGCGCTGCGTGATGGCAGTAATAACGAGCATGCGACAGCAGACGTCAAGCTTTGCGATTCCGCTGGACACGTACTGATCGAATTCGTTGGTTTACAAGCGCGTCAGGCCGACTTGACGGCACTGAATCGCAGTGCTCAGCGCAAAGTTAACGCTTTGATGCACGAAATTGTGTGGGATCCAATCGACGCCGATACGAAAGACTCTCCGAACGTCGAATCCTCTCTTGAAGGTCCTTGGTTAATCTTGACTGATCGCCTCGGTGTGGGTCAATTGCTTGCCCAACGCCTTGAGCGGGCGGGCCATTCATGCCTGATGGTTCGCGCAAATGGCGATCACGTCGTTCAGACAGACACCTCGACGCGAGACATCGATCCGTTAAGCGCCGTGGCCTTTTCCGATTTGATCCAATCACTTGGCCCCAATCCTAAGCTAGCTGGCATCATCAATTTATGGCCATTGAGCTCTTCGGCAGAGGGCTCTGCCGATACTGTTCACGCGCAAATAGCCTCTGGTGCTACGGTGCTGCATTTGATTCAGGCATGTGTCAAACATAATGTCACGATTGGACAGCGCTTGTGCATAGTCACTGAGCGTGCCCAAGCCTTGGTAGGCGACACGTTACCCATCCATATCGCGCAGTCGACACTCTGGGGAATCGGCATGACTGCGGCGCTTGAGCATCCTGAACTCAAAGTCACCTGCGTTGACTTACAGTCCGCACATCCTGAACTTGCCGCTAAGCACCTTTGGCACAGCATCCATCTCAAGCAAGACGAATGGCGACTTGCATACAGAGATGAGCGGGTCTTCGCTGCGCGCATGAATCGTGTTAGCGAGGCAACAACGCGCGAGCAACAACCACTTGTACTCTCAGATCAAATTACTTACGTCGTGACAGGAGCAACCGGTGGCCTCGGACTTGCGACAGCTGCATGGTTAGTCGAGCACGGTGCGCGTCGGTTGATGCTGTTGAGCCGTCAGCCTCTCTCAACCGCGGCCCAACAAGCAATCAACGCGCTGAGTCAACGAGGCGCGAACGTCTCACACCTATGCGTCGACATCGCAGATCGCAATTCCCTAGAAAGCGCACTTCGGTCAACACAAGCAGATGGTTCACGTAAGCTGGGGATTATTCATTGTGCCGGTGTCTTGGACGATCACCTATTAATCGATCTAAAGTGGTCGAACTTTGACAACGCCTACTCGGCCAAGGTTAAAGGAACATTGAATCTTGACGCGCTCACCCGACACCTGGATGTCGAGTGCTTTGTCATGTTCTCTTCCGCAGCATCACTTCTTGGTAATCGCGGTCAGGCCAACTACGCGGCGGCCAATAGCTTCCTGGATGCCGTCGCCCAGCAGCGTAAGCTTGCGGGACTGCCCGCGTTGAGCATTAACTGGGGTCCTTGGGCATCGGTCGGGATGGCGCAGTCTAATGCCAAAATTTCTAGACAACTTTCAGCGCAGGGATTTTCAGCACTGAGTACTCAATTGGCTTTACAGGCGCTTGGCAGGTGCCTGCTCGGGACTTGGACCCAAGTTGCCGTCATTGATTGTCAGTGGGATCAGTACCTTCAAGGTGCCGAGCAGCTAAAGTCTTTCTTAAGCAGGGTCGCCACCCGACCAATCAGCGCCCAGGAGCAACAACGGCAAGACACACAACCAGCTATCGTTGAGCAGCTTGCTCAAGCAGCTGCGCCCGAGCGTCTAAGTTTGTTGACTGCCCTCGTGAACGCTCAGATCCGTAAGATTTTAGGGCTTGCCGAAACTGCGGCCGTACCCGAAAATCAAGCTCTGACTGATCAAGGCTTTGATTCATTGATGGCGGTACAACTGACCAACGCTGTTGGTCGCCTGCTGGGACAACGCCTACCTGTCAGTCTTGTTTTTAATCATCCCTCGCCCAAGGCGCTATCGCTGTACCTTTTAGACTTGATCAATACCCAGCTCGCAGCGTCTAAAGACAAGCCCGAATTGGATAAAGACACCAAGTCTTCTAGTGAGAGCTCAAGCGACCGTGCTCGCTCTTTGCTTGACGATCTTGATAACCTGCTTGAACAAACATGAATACGAAATTTAATCGCTGGGTGACCTGCCCTTTTCCTCAACCCAATGCGGCACTGCGCCTGTTTTGCTTTCCGTTCGCAGGCGGTGGCGCTTCGATTTATCGCGGCTGGGGAAAATTATTCGGCCCGAGCGTTGAGGTCTGTCCGATTCAATTGCCTGGCAGAGAAAATCGCTTCAGCGAACCTGCATTCAAAGAGGCTCAAGCACTTGCGCAAGCGCTGGCAAGCCAACTTCAGCTATATTCAGATAAGCCCTTTGTGATGTATGGTCACAGCATGGGAGCACTGGTTGCGTTTGAATTAACTCGCGTCCTCCAAGCCAATGGCATGACGATGCCCGAAGCGCTGATTCTCGGCGCTCATCGCGCCGCTCATTTACCGCGCACCCGCGAAACCCTCTACAACCTAGACGACAAGACCTTTATTGAAAGGTTGCAGCGCTTTGGGGGCTTTCCTGAAGAAGTGTTGGCAAGTGCAGACCTGTTGCAATTTCTAATGCCAACACTAAAAGCCGATTTCACGCTGTGCGATACCTATGTTTATACCGACCAAGAACCATTGAATTGTCCGATTCATGTTTTTTCAGGTGCCGCAGACCCTGAAGCCCCTCCTGCTGTGATGGAATCCTGGCGTCAACACTCAAGTGTTGACACGCGAGTACATGTTTTTCAGGCTGGCCATTTTTTTATTCGCTCTGACCTAGAGCATGTCGTAGATACTCTAAAAACGATCTTACCGTTATCGCAAGCGGGCATGGCGAGTGCGCCACATGTCTGACAACACTTAAATTTACCTTTCTAAGGATCAGCATGCTAGACGTTAAATCTTTTCACGGTCGCATCATCGACTTAGATACACATATTCAACCTTCACCCGGCAATTACGAGCTTGCAGGTGGCGAAGTTGGGCGTAATTTTTCCAAGCGCTTTGATGAACTGATCAAGACCTTACCGAAAGATGAAGCCCAACAAATCATCGCTCGCTCTGGCAAAGAGTTTTCTGAACTCACCGATGAAACCGTTTGGCGTACGAAGGGCTCAGCCGCTCCGGGCGCGTTCAATGCAGATAACCGACTCAAGACCCTAGATTACATGGGCGTGAATCGAAGCTTTATGTTTTCTGACCCTGGCATTCAAACTGCAGCCTTTGCTGATAACGCGCTGGGCATTGCCACGATGCGTCATTGGAATGATTTTATTCTCAACCTCGGAAAACGAGATCCAAACCGCTTACGTGCAGTTGCACTGATCAACACACACAACGTTGACACCGCGGCACAAGAGATCGAGCGTGTGCTGAAGGCCGGCGGACGTGCCTTCGTGATCGCAAGCTCTGTGGCACCAGGTAATGCATCGCCCGCGCAACCTGCTATGGACAAAATCTGGGGCATGGTTCAAGAGGCCAACGCCACAATCATGCTGCACCTGGGTGGCGGACGTTCAGTCGGCGACGAATTCGACTTCCTCAAAAATCCGAATTGGGATAAAGGCAT
>CALQNE010000118.1 GCA_943331855.1 Bordetella parapertussis | reverse complement strand
TATCCGCATAAGACTTGTGCATCATCTGCGCAAAAACTGAGCATTTTGATCAAAAGTGCACATCGTTAGAGCAAGAAATCGCACATTAGGCTAACTTTAACTTATATTGCACCAAATCAGCCTTTTACTGTAATTTAAGCTTCTCCTTCAATGTCGATCGCGCCGATCATTCAAATGTCCACTCAAAATAGCTCTTTCGCCACCATCGTTCCCACTCGACTCACACGTTGGGCGCTTGGCAGCCTGGTCGCCCTCACGAGCCTCAGCGCTTGGGCACAAGCGCCCGTTGCCCAACCACTGACAAAACAGGGCTCCTGCCCGAGCGGTTATCACAGCAGTGGCAACTATTGCACACCCTCTTCTAGCAGCGCGCGGTTTGCTTTGCCCGGCGTCGGCTCGTGCCCGTCGGGTTATCACAGCAGTGGTAACTATTGCTTGGCGAGCAGCGACAGCGCCAAAGCTGCGGTCATTAAAAGCGGTAGCTGCCCCTCAGGCTATCACTCGAGCGGCGCTTATTGTTTACGTAACTGACTGTCAAGGCGCTGCTGCACCTGGGCCGCCGCCTCTCGATTCACCAAATGCTCGGGCAATTGACCGCTCAAAATCTGTCTCGTCTGATTCGCCACCGAACGGCCCATCGCCCTGAGACTGTCATCGGTGACACCAGCCATATGCGGCGAGAGTAGTACGTTTTCCATTCCATATAAGGCTGACTCGAGGGGCAAGGGCTGTTGCACAAACACATCAAGTGCCGCCCCCGCCAGGCGCTGTTCACTCAACGCCTCGACAAGCGCCGGCTGATCAACAACAGCACCGCGCGCGACATTGATCAGATAGGCCGTAGTTTTTAACTTGCCCAATAAACTTCGGCTGACAAGCCCCTTAGTTGAGTCATTCAATGGACACGCCAAAACCACGAAGTCAGACTGAGCGAACACCTGCTCAAGCGACGTGACTTCAATAAAGTCCAACGAGGCACGCCCACTGGGTCGATAGCCACAAACGCTCATCCCAAAACCAAAATGGCACATTTTTGCAACAGCCTGGCCAATCGCCCCCAAACCTACCAAGCCGACCTTTTTACCTGCCAGTTCGATCCCTTGATCGGCCAACGGGCGCGCACTCGTCCAACCGCCCGCCCGCATGCGCTGATTCACGATTGCATTTTTATGCGCCAAAGACAACATCTGACCGACCGCAAATTCAGCAACAGTCACCGCATTGGTGCCCGGCGCATTTGCCACTGCAACGCCGTGTTTGGTCGCAACATCAATCGGGATCATATCCACCCCTGCCCCATGCCGAATCACCCCAAGCAAGTTTGGAGCCTGCTCAAACAAGGCCGTTGGAATTGGTGTACGTACTACCACGATCGAGGCCTCGCGGGCGCCTGCGATCAGATCTTCATCACGCGTCGACGCTGCCACCGACACTTGGGCGAAGGTTTGCATCTCTGCGTGTACCAAGGGGTGGATTGGATTGGTCAAAAAAATTAGTTTTGTGGTCATGTTGGCTGCGCTTAAAGGAGTATATTTATTCTATTGAATGCCGAGTATGAACCGCACGAGCGACTCAGAATAAAGAAAATAGTCAGAGAGACATAAAACATGACCATAACATTCAAAAAGCTGCACCCCACGTTTATGGCCGAGGTCAGTCCGCTTGATTTGCGGACGGTGCACGATGAAGCGAGCCTTGAACAACTGCGCGCAGGCATGACCGAGTTTGGTGTTTTGGTCTTTAAAGGTCAACAGTTCTCAAATCAAGATCAGCTCGATTTTGCGCAGCGCCTGGATGGAGAATTACACGCCAAAACGTCTTCTTCCGTTTTGGTTAAAAACCGCTTTGGCAACGAAGCGCTGACCGATATTTCAAATGTCGGCCACGATGGCTCGATTTTAGGGGCTGAAGACCGCCGCCGCATTAACGGCATCAGTAACCGGATCTGGCATACCGATGCCTCGTTCGAAGATCCTTCTGGCCGTTACTCGATGTTATATGCCCGCAACATTCCTCCCGTGCGGGCGGATACAGAGTTTGCAGACATGCGAGCCGCTTACGATGCCTTGGATGACGCAACAAAGGCCCTTATTGCCGACCTGCACGTACACCACTCAATTGCGTATTCACGTCACACCATGGGCTTTGACTTTTCACCAGAAGAAAAAGCCAAATTACTGGGCGCGACCCACCCACTGGTACGTGTGATCGCGGGCTCACCCCGTAAATCGCTTTATCTGGCCTCGCATGCTGAACGGGTCATTGAGTGGCCCGTCCCTGAAGGGCGCTTGTTATTGCGGGACTTAATCGAGCACGCCACACGCCCCCAATATTTGCACTACCACGAGTGGGCCTTAGGCGATTTGGTCATTTGGGATAATCGGACCACCATGCACCGGGCCCGTCCCTTCGACGACAAAACTTACAAGCGCGAACTGACCCGCGTCACGACTTTAGACTTGCCGCGCAAGCGTGCAATCGCCCAAGCTGCCTGAAAGAGCAACCAGATCAGGTTCCAACTTTAAAACTGGCTTGCATCTTACGTAGCAAAGCGATCACGCTCTGGGCGACAATGCGGCCTGTTTTGGGGTTTTCGGATGGGATGTTTTCCATCGTCATGGTGAATTTTGCCGAATCCGAATCCACCACAATGCTGTGCGTATTACGCACAACCGATGGGTCCGCCCAAATTTCAAGAAAGGTATTCTCCGGTCCAATCCCGGATAACGCCAAGGCCACCACCACATTCAAATTGGCCGGAAAACCTTTGGCCGCTGCACGCGCATTGCCTTCGAAGACTTTTTTAGGCTCGGTCAAGCCTTCAACGCTAATATTGTTCTCAATCAGATGGGGGGCGCCTGATAAACCGTTCGGCGGTTTGCGTGTGACCATCCTGACCGAGTGAATCTTACCTTCCGCCGCTGCAATCATTGCATCCAGACCAATCAAGGCGCCGGTCGGGACGTGAATGATCCCGCCTTCTTGTTGGGCCATGTCAATCAGGTTCTGATTAAACAATAGCGCGCCAACCGACAACACAATGACTTGTTTTTGTACTTTTAAAAAAGGCGCAGCAATTTCGGGTAAGAGTGCAGCAGGTGCACATTCAATGACCAGATCTGCCTCGGGCTCAAGCTGAGCCAGAGACAACACTTTGACCGGGATCCCGAGCGTTGCAACAAACTGCTGAGCCTTGTCGTGATTTTTAGCCGAAACGGCAGTCAACACCACGCCAGGCACACCACCCTTAGCCAGCGTACTCGCAATTGATTTTCCAATTGCACCCAGGCCCGCAATCGCAATACGCAGGTCTTTTTTATTTGTCGTGTTTGTCATCATTACACTCAGTCAATTTTCATATTCGAAATTTTTACAATTTCGGCGTACTTTGCAATTTCGCGTTGGAGGTGGGCACCAAAGTCTGCCGAGCTTCCTCCAATAATTTCCATGCCGCGTTCGCGTAAATTTTGTTGAACACCCGTTTGCTTAAGCGCATCGTTCAAAGAGGCGTTTAGCCGCTCAATCACTTCCTTAGGCGTATTAGACGGTGCGATGATTCCGTACCAGGAGTCCGTTTCGAAGCTGGCTAGCCCTTGTTCAGCAATGGTAGGGATTTCTGGGGCCAGCGGTGCACGCGTCAAGTAGGTCGTGCCTAACGCCCGAAGCTTGCCCGATCGAATATGGGATAAGAAATCAGGCAAATTGCCGAACATCAGATCGATATTTCCGCCCAGCAAGTCATTGAGCGCCGGACCTTGAGCCTTATAGGGTACGTGCACCATATCGATACCTGCCATCGACTTAAGCATTTCACCCGCGAAGTGTGGTGTCGTACCGTTACCAAAAGAACCGTAAGACAACTTGCCTGGATTCTTCTTCGCATAGGCAATTAACTCTGAGAGATTACGAATCGGCAACTCGGGGCGCACTGCCAAGACATTCGCGGTACGCGCCAACAAAATGACCGGCGCCAGCTCTTTGCTCGCGTTGTAAGGCAACTGAGCAACCAGGCTTTGATTTACGGTGAAACTATTGGCGACCCCACCGAAGGTGTGTCGGTCGGTCGCTTTGGCAACGGCGTCTACGCCAATGACGGTTCCTGCACCTGGTTTATTTTCGACAAATACCGAACTACCTAAGTCGCGCGCAACTTCAGGCGTCACCAGCCGCACCACTGCGTCAAGCAAACTGGCACCACCTGGAAACGGCACAATCAGTCGCACAGGCTGGCTGGGCCACTGACCCGTCAACGTCGACTGTCCCTGCGCATAGGCTGACACGAAGCTCAAAGCGCTGAGCCAAACCAAGAATATCTGCTTAAACATTTTGATCTCTTACGATAAAACAGCAACCGTCCGGATTATCCACTAAAGCCGCCAGGCAGGTGAAAAAGCAAAAAAGTGGCACTGAAAAGGACATAAAGCACGGCAATTGTTAGCAATGCGCACCCTGCCACCACAAAGACCTGCCGTTCGGTAACAGGCTTGAACTTAAGCAGGACGCCGCGCCCCGCGATCGCGGCAATCGCGACACTATAAAGCACGCTGGCGGCGCCGACCGCAGCAGCATTTTGGATCGAAAACCCAAGCATAAACAAAGCCGTACCGACAATAAAACATGGCAGACCAACGATATAACCCAATGCGCGAAACAACACTATTCCATCAAAATCAGGCTCCAAAGTTTCCTTTTGATCAGTTTGAGACACTTTTAAGTCTTTAAGATGAGAAATTATCGGTTTCAAATTGTGTTTCTGTCTAAGAAGTCTAAAATACCAACAGGCTTCGGTAACACCTGCTCACACCCGTTACACCCGCGAGTCCAAGGAATTTTATGAACAAAAAACTAGTCGTCGTATGCATGGCCGCCTTATTTGGTTTAGCTCAAGTAGCCCCGGCTGCAGCACAGACAAGCCCGTCTGCGCAAACTGCTCCCAAGAAGACTGAAACACCTAAGAAGAGCGCTGCTAAAAAGAGCACTGCTAAAAAGAGCAGCACCGCCAAAAAGAAAGCCACTAAAACCGCCAAACCCAAAAAATCGACGACAGCCAAGCCAAAAGCCGCGGGCTAACGCTAACTCGCCTCGAGCGAGTTCTTAGTCGACGCGGATGCCGGCCTTCTGGATCAGACTACCCCAACGCGCATAATCGCGCTGAATCTGTGCTGCGAAATCAGTCGGGGTACTTGGAGAGGCATTTAAACCCAAAGCGCTGATACGCTTTTGCACAGCAGTCTCTGCCAAGACCGTGTTGATGTCTCGATTCAGCTGTTCAATCAAGACGGCCGACGTCGCAGCCGGAACAGCCAACCCGTACCACTCCGGAATATCTGCCAAAGCGGGATAACCCGCCTCTAAAGCGGTAGGCGTACCCGGCAACACACCGACACCCTGCGAGCCAAACAATACAATCGCACGCAACTTCCCTGCTTGAACATGCTGTGCCACAGATGAGGGGTTCGCAACTAAGAAGTGAATGTTGCCACCCAAGACGTCAATCACAGCCGGACCTGCACCTTTGTACGCGACATGCAATAACTCTGAGCCGGTTGTGAACTTAAAAAGCTCGACAGCGAGTTGAGGCCCTGCGGCGCTTGATCCATAGTTGAATTGACCCGGCTTGCTTTTAACGAGTGACTCAACCTCTTTCAGTGTCCGGGCAGGAACCGACGGGTGTGCGACCAAAACAAACGGTTGTTGGGTGAGACGTCCGACCGGAACAATATCCTTGAGAACATCCAAACCCATGTCTTTGTATAGGTGAGGATTGACGCTCATCACCCCCTGATGCGCGATCAACAGCGTATGCCCGTCTGGCGCAGCTTTTGAAGCATAGGCTGTACCGATATTGCCTTGGGCACCCGCCTTGTTTTCGATGATGACCTGTTGCTGCCACAGCTCGGTTAGCCTTTCGCCCATGATGCGTGCGACTGCATCGGTACCCCCTCCGGGCGGAAACATCACGACAATTTTGACCGAACCCGTTGGTTTAAAGGCCGATTGTGCCAAGACTGGTGCGCATACCAGAGCACTTAATAGCAAACACACTAAACCGGACGCAGTGAACCCGCGCCTGAGTCGTTGCGCCAACTGTTTCGATCCGCTTGTTGTTTGATACATAGCCAGCCTCTCATCATTGCGTTATTTTTGGGTCTGTCCAGCAACTAATCGCATCAACTGCCCTACATCTGCGGCACGATCCATCGTCCAGACCGCATCGATCAAGGGTTCTGGATTACAACCGGACCCGCCGTACTCACAAAGCGTTCGAACTTTGTTCTCAAGGTCTTGATCAGATAAGGGTTTCGCACGCGCACCCCGTGCAATATCCACTTCAACGCAAAGAATTTCGCCCGACTCGAAATGCAGCTTAACTGTGGCCGCCTCAACGGCAAAAGAGGCATCATCCACAAAGCACACTCGCCGCCCCAAGTCACGCAAGGCTGGATCAGACACCGCGTCGTCGCTAAACTCAGCTAAGCCCGCCTTTCCACGCGTCAGCGCAACCGCCACCGCATGTTGCGCACTGACCTGCGACTCGCGTCCGGTCGAAATATTTGGCCGGTCGGTGCGTTGACGCAACAGCGGATGGCCAATCAGTTCAATTCGTACAATCGCGGCTAAGCCCTGTTTCAACAATTCAGGGCTCTTCGCCAGCCCCAGACACGCCTCAATCACGGGGTTCAACACCACGCCGCACGGAAAAGGTTTGTACGTATTGTTCAAAAGCTCCCAGCGCGAACCCAAGTCGTTCACAATACTCAAGCAATCGGGCGAGTCGGCCGTCACATTTAAGAACCCGCGTACGCCCTCAAGCGGACGAGCCGGTCCGTCAAAATCTTGTTGCGCAAGCAAAGCAGAGAGCATTCCGTTGCGCGCAGCATTACCCATACTGACGCTTTTAGCCATAGTGCCCAAGGTTTCAACCAAACCCGAGGCCTGAGCAGAGGCTGAACCCATCGCCCAGACTAATTGCTGCGCGCTTAAGCCTAGCAACTTGCCCGTGGCCATCGCAGAGCCGAACACCCCGCAGGTCGAGGTGATATGCCAGCCGCGCGCGTAGTGGCCCGGAGAGATCGCGTTGCCGATTCGGCACTCGGCCTCTACACCCAAAATAAAGCCCAGCAGCAACTCAATGCCGCTTAGGCGTTGGGTTTCAGCTAACGCAAAAACCGCAGGTGCAACCGGTGCTGTCGGATGAATAATTGTTGGAATATGCGTGTCATCAAAATCAAAAACATTGGACGCCATGGTGTTCAACGCGGCAGCCGTCAAGATATCCAAGCGTTGTCCCCGACCAATTACGGTCGCCTGCTGGGCAGAAGAAAAACGGCCTAACACCTGCGCAGCACGTTCGATCGTCGGGTCAAAACACGCTGACAGCGCGACTGAAAAATAATTCAATAACGAACGTTTCGCTTCGTGTCGCACCTTTTCTGGAACCGCGTCCCACTGACAATCGTGAATAAACTGTGTAAGACGCGCGGTGACATCTACTGATGAAGTATTTTCTTTATTTGTCATTGAACCGTTGAAGCAATAAAAATAACTTAAGAAGGATGCGCTAACTTAATGTAGCAGAGACCACTAACTGCCTACCGTACACTACCTGATCCGTTTGCGCCTGACGCCAGAGTTCAGCGACCGCCGCTGAGGCTGCTGACTTCATTTTTTTACGCGCATACCCTTTAACCAGCCAGCCGATGAGTCTTTCAGACTGACGACGCGGTTTTTTTTCATCCACATCATGCACCTGAATGTTTGTGAAACCATTTAAGCCTAGCAGTAGCCAAAGTTGAAACAACCCAAGTGCCAACCAAGGCATATGCGCTTGAGCTATCGTGTTCTGTGCAAACCCAGAGTACGAGCGCGGAAATCCTTGAATCAAATGATTCAGTCGCGCGCCGGCATAGTTTGGATTTGGCAACGACAACACAAATGTCGCCCCTGGCTTGAGGTGCTGACGCACGCTCTGCAAAAATAAGCCAGGATTCTGCAAGTAACCCATCGACTCGCAACAAATGACGGCATCGTAGCGCCCGAAGGTGTCTGGTATCCCTTTATTAAAATCTGCTGTTTCAAAGTAGGTATAACCAAGAGGCGCTTTCTCGAAAAAATCGATCCCATCTACGACCGTTGTCTGCGTTAATGCCTTTGGCAGCCAACCATCACCGCAACAAATGTCGAGTACCGCTTGAGGTTTTAACGTATTGAGTACGTTTGCAACCGTTAGCCGATGAGCCTTATTTTTATTGGTCATCTCAGCCAGCGCCAGAGACGCGCAAACATTGACTCTGTCGAGACAGGGGGAACCGTGGTCGCCGGGCCGGCATCCTGTCGAGTTGCGCTCGCCTCGCCATTAAAAATTTTAGACAGCTGAACATCCAAATCGAGCGCATCCTCAGTGTCGCCAAGCGGCTTACACCCCCACTGTGCCACCACCACCCGCTCGCCAACCATAAAAATCGAACCTAAGGCATTAGGCGTTGATAACATCCCTAACAACGCCTGTTCACCATACATTGCTGCAGTGGTCGCACTGGCCCCAACCTTGTTGGCGATCGCCCGCACGCGCCTGCACTTTTCTTTAAGCTGTGCGGCTGCCGCCACTTTTTCAGCCCCGTTTAATTCATTAAAACTGCGAACAGGCCCAGAGTGCTGCGTTGCCCACGACATACCATTTAGCCTTAGATGAATCACCGGGGCAGCAAAAAAAGACGACAAGCCCCCATCAAACGTATCACGCTCTAGCAAAGTCACGAGCCGGTTGTAATAGCTAAAAATCGGCTGACTATTGATCGTTTCTACGTCGACCGAGTCGCGCTCTGTCAAGATGGGGAGTGTTTGCATGGCGATCTTGATCTGTGCTTAGTTTTGCTGCCGAGGCACTCGAAGTTCAGCGCTTTCACAAGCGCCATCCGAGATCGCCTGCAAATTGGATATTAGATGACACACCATAAAAATCTCTTTGAAATACCACCGGCTCAGCAAAAAAAGAGGCCGCGGGGCACGCCCGAGTCCGCTACACACAGCATACCTAATTTTCAGTCTTTTTAAACATTGTGATTCAAATCAAAATCGAAGAAGGAGCAATTGGGTGTTAGCATCGAAAAAATAATTCAAAAATCGGAGACTCAAATGACTGCGACCCGCTCATTGTTTAGATTCGTGCTTTGCGTGCTTGCTGCGATTTTACTGAACGCCTGTGCCTCAAACGGGAAACGGGTCGAAGGTGCCGCCGCCGGCCCTGCTTATGCGGTTGATCCGTATTGGCCCAAACCTTTACCCAATAACTGGTTAATCGGACAGGTTTCAGGGATTGCGACCGACAAAAACGATCACATTTGGGTATTACACCGCCCTCGCTCTCTGGCGCCCGATGAACTTGCGGCGACCACCAAGCCACCCAGAGCAAAATGCTGCTTTGCAGCACCTCCTGTACTCGAGTTTGATCGCGAGGGCAATTTTTTACGCGGCTGGGGTGGTGCGGGCACCGGCTACGATTGGCCCAAAAATGAGCATGGCATTTATGTTGATCCAGCCGGAAACATCTGGATTGGCGGCAATGATCCCACCGACAATATGGTCTTGAAATTTACCGCCGAAGGTAAATTTATGATGCAAATTGGCTCACCCGGAAAAAGCCTTGGCAGCAACTCAACGACTCAACTGGGTCGACCCGCCCATATGGAGCTCGACCAGGCAACTAATGAGTTATTTATTGTGGATGGTTATCAGAATCGACGCGTCATTGTCTTTGACGCCACCACCGGCGTCTACAAACGTCATTGGGGTGCCTTCGGCAATGTGCCAGATGACGCCAAAATTCCAGATCATGATCCTCAATCCCCCCAGTTTGGACAAGGCGTACATTGTGTCCGACTAATGAAAGATCAAACCGTTTTCGTCTGTGATCGCGCAAACAATCGCATACAAGTATTTAGTAAAGATGGGAAATTCATACGCCAAATTGTGACTGAGCCCAACACACGCAATACGGTAGCGGATCTCGTCCCCACCCAAG
>CALQNE010000117.1 GCA_943331855.1 Bordetella parapertussis | reverse complement strand
GAATCCCGAAAAGCTGAACTATGCCTCGTTTGGCGTTGGTTCAGCCGGTCATATATTTTTTGAGATACTGTCTCAACAAACTGGCATTCGCGCAACACACGTGCCTTACAAAGGTACGGGTGAAGCAACTGTTGCTCAGTTGAATGGTGACTCGCCCTTGATGTTCGACATGATTACGTCACCCCTACAACAAATTCGATCTGGAAAGTTACGCCCACTGCTTGTCACAACCGCAACGCGCTCTAACGAATTGCCTAACGTACCAACGAGTCGTGAGTCAGGCATCGTTGAACTCGCGATGCCCACCTGGTTTGGGATGGTCGGGCCTAAAGGCATCCCACCGATGATCGTGGCCGAACTCAACGCAGCCATTGTCGAGGCCCTCAAGGCACCCGACATCGTGGCCTTAATTGAAAAACAAGGCATGGCCCCCGCACCAAGTACACCCGAAGAATTTAAAAAATTTGTACAAGACTCAATTGCGATCATTCAACGGGCGGCTACCTTAGCGGCCATTCCGAAAGTCGACGATTGAATTAAAACTAAAATAAAAACGATCTAAGATTTCTAAGGCTCTTCCCTTTTCAGGGTGACCACTTTTTTGCCTGAGTGGTCACTCTTCTGTCCGATTAGCGACTATTTTGCAGCCGCTGGCTTAGGCTTATCCTTGTAGACACTTGCCCAAAAGGTAATTGCTTCAGCATAGAATTTTTCAGCCTCAGCGAAGTTAGTGGTGGTGACCTCGATGGCCATATCAGCAATTTTTTTCTGAGTATCTGGGTCTTTGATGGCGTTGTTCATGGCCACATTAAAACGCTCAGCCATCGTCTTAGGCAAAGCCTTGGGCGCATAGATCCCAAACCAGCTGTCTGCTGTCAGGCCAGTGAGCCCCGACTCTTCAAAGGTCGGGACGTGTGGCAGATAAGCGGCACGCTTAATGCCCGACACACCGATCACAACCGCCTTGCCAGTTTTCTCCATGTTGAAGGCTTCTGGCGTCCCCGTCACACCTGAAGCAATTTGAGCACCCAAAACACTCGTGATAATCGCCGCGCCGCCTGCGTAGGGAAGAATCGTCATATCAACGCCGGCCTTTTTACCGATCATCTCGCTCATTTTGAACCCTAGATGATTTGACTGATTGATGAATTCGGCGTGCTGCCTAACCGGTACCCCAACTGTTAGTCTCGACTTTTTTATAATAGTAATAGTCCAGAGCCTTAACGCTCAATAGGATTGTTCAATTTATAGCACCTGAGTCACCGCCTTCAATGCGGACGAATCAAATAACCTACTAATCCCCCAGAAATAGCCGTGATCGTTGACATTGCCCACTTTTTTTCGTCGGCCGTTGCTTGTGTCGAGAACAGTGTTTGAACGCAAATCCAACCAACCAGCATCACGAAACCGGAAGCCAACACAACTAATATTATTTCTTTGGCTAATCGAACGAAGCGATCACTGTCTTTTTCTTCAGGGGATAAAGAAACTGTATACGCATGATTCTGGGGCGGCGCGCTCAAATCTAGTGTACGCATCACAGACCAGTAATTTCAGTCTGAAGTCTCTGCGCATCTGGTTCAAACAAGCCCAGCTTTAAACCGCGCGATTGACCATCGCACGCCGCAAGATAGAGCTGTAGTGCTTTTCTAAACACTTCGCTCTTGTTTGCGGCAGAACCCGCCACACGATCAATATCGCGATTTAAATCATCAGACAAAATGACACTTAACCGTATGCTCAAGGCGGCTCCTTTTTTACCTGTTTAGACGCACGCCTGTCTAAATCACAGGCGTGCTTACGGCACTTATTTTAGCGTCTACTAAACATCGCGATACCGCTTCCCTAAGCTATTTTTTTGTATCAAGTTGTTACTGGTCGCATTTGTACAAACGATACGTTAGAGAGGCTATCGGGTGTGCGCCAAATTCTCTCACAAGGATTCGAGGGCTTTGAGGCCACAGGAATCCCTGTCCTTTAAGGTGGGGATGATGTCAATTCGCACTGATTTTCGCTGACTTCACGATTGCGGCGTATTTCACAATCTCGCTACGAATGAGCGCACTAAACTCAGCAGGTGTATTTGCACTTGCCTCAAGCCCCATGGCAGCAAGCTTGTCTTTCACGTCAGGCAAGGCCAACATTTTTCGCAATTCACCGTTGAGCTTGTCGACGATATCTGTTGGCGTATTTTTAGGCGCCACTATGCCATACCAAGTACCCGTCTCAAATCCTGGCAAGGCGCTTTCAGCCATCGTAGGGACATCTGGCATTGCTGCAACGCGCTGCAATGACGAAACTGCTAACGCGCGAAGCTTTCCACTTTTAACATAGGGCACAAGCGTTACCATGTTATCGAACTGCGCATCTACGGTACCACCAAGCAAATCAGTCGTAGCAGGTGCACTGCCCTTGTAAGGCACATGGTTCAATTCAATATTTGCAGCCAAACTAAAACTCACGCCCCCTAAATGTTGGGCGGTACCCGTGCCTCCATTTCCCAAGTTAATTTTGCCGGGATTACGTCTTGCTAACTCAATGAACTCGCTAAGAGACTGTGCCTGGACCGCAGGATTCACAACCAATAATAAAGGCGCCTTGACTAGCAAGATCACAGGCGAAAAATCAGTGACTGAGTTGTATGTCAGATTGGTGTACAGAGACGGATTCACCGCCATAAAACCAGCCGCAGCAAGGGTTAAGGTGTAGCCATCCGCAGCCGCTTTCGCGCCCGCATCCGCACCAATATTGCCGCCAGCGCCCGGCTTGTTTTCAACGACAACAGGCTGCGCCCATACTTGCGTCAAATGCTGCGCTGCCATGCGACCCAAAATATCAGTGGCACCACCAGGCGCAAAGGGCACGAGTAGTTTGATTGGCTTGTTTGGATAAGCAGGCTGCGCTTGAACCAAACCAGTCAACGCAACCAACGACACCGTAAGCAACAATTTTAAAAAAGACCGAAACGCATCATTTATCAGCATCAAAATAGCTTCCAAAAAATCGTGGTTATCACTTATGTCACTTCATAGCGTTCGACAAGATCATGTCGATTTCGCAGGCCGTGCACGCACAGCCTCTTCATTGATATCTGAGCCCCAACCAGGGCCTTCAGGCAATACGATTTCGCCATCGACGATTTGAATCGGATGGGTCATGTATTCGCGCGTAAAGGCGGCCTCATCGACGACGTATTCCATGATGCTGAAATTTGATGTCGCGGCTGAAAAATGCGCGCCCATCAGCGAAGAGAGTTGGCCGTGGTAGTTATGCGAGGCCACATTAATTTCGTAGCTTTCAGCCATCGTCGCCATTTTGGTTGCTTCTAGCAAGCCATTCCATTGAGGATCAATAATTGCCACATCGGCTGCGTTGGCTTCCAGATAAGGACGAAGTGCCTGGCGACCTAACAGGGTTTCAAGCGAAGAAATCCGTGTTGTCGTTGACTGTTTGACTTCAGCTAAGCCACGCGGATCTTGTATGTCGACTTCAAGCCACATTAGATTAAAACGCTCAAGCGCGCGTGCAATTCTTTTGGCGCCTTCAGGCTTAAAGTGAAAATTCAGATCGAGTGCTAACTTCACGCCTTTGCCTGCCCCCTGTTCGAACGCAGCAAGAAGCTCAACAATTGTCGCAAGAGTTTTATCGTCGAGATTCAACTCAGGAAAACCCGTTCCGATCCCAAAGCCGGGTCGATAATTGTTACAGATACCATTTTCAAAGGACAGAATGTTGGTCTTGAGCGCCTTGAAGCCTCGTGCTTTAGCCTCTTGCCCCAATGCCACGATATCGTCTAAAGATCGCAAAGGTGCGGCATCAAACACGGGCGCAAAGCGCGAACGCAAGGTGCCGCATTGCGACCAATAGATCGGCAGCTTTTTACGCAAGGCTCCACCAAACAACTGATGCACCGGTACGTTCAACTCTTTTGCTTTTAGATCCAAGCAAGCATTTTCAAGCGCAGCAATTGCCTGCGCGATCATGCCACCAGAAAAGATTCGTGTTACAGCAAACAGGTTGGCATGAATCAAATTGATTTGCCTTGGGTCTGAACCCAGCAGACTTTGTCCAAGTTTGCGAATGACTCCACCCAAACCAGGTGAAGAACTGCCTTCACTAAACTCTGACCAGCCTATTAAACCCGTATCGGTTGTTATTTTTAAAAACGACAGCGTGCGCCAGCCACCATCTGCGTGCAGGTCTTCTATTGCTGTGATCTTCAAGCTGTCTCCTTGGCCAATACCTACGGCCTTTTTTTATCAAAATCTAGCAAGGCGATTGCCAAGCTGATCGCTACAATTGTGTGTTACGTATTACCGAGCGGTGGCACGTCAGGCGTCACCGAAAAATGATGTAACTGAATTTTCCATTGCCCATTCAATTTGCTCAAGACAAGCGTCGTACGCAGTACCGATTGAGTCTTACGCCCCCCGCTCAGCACAAACGCAAAGGCCCCAAAACCTTGAGCCGTAAAACTTTCTGCGCTAATTTGCACAAGTTGCTGCTCAACCAAGTCTAGTACTGCCGACTCAATGATGCCGTCATAAGACGCAAAGTAAGCTTGGATTTCGCGAGCCCCAACCGAATGCCCAGGACGCCCGCCGTAAAACAAGGCATTGTCTGCATACAGACTGGCCAAGGCCTTCGGGTTCCATACCTTGGCGGCTGCATTCCAAGAGCCTTGCATCTCACCGAGAATTTGTTTTAGCTGATCCGTCGTTTCGGTCATGAGTCAGTCCTGCGTGTTTGAAAGATTCAGTATCTTATACATTATGTCGGCCACTTAGGTGGCCGCTTTTCAATAAAAGCATTGATCCCTTCTTTTGTATCGCCACTTGCTGCAACCGCACAAAACGTATCAACAATCCCCCCAATATCGCGACGATAGTGAGCATCGTTTATTCGCATAAAAGCAGCATGCCCCATTCGCATCACGTTGGGCGACTTTGAGGCAAACATCTGAGCCATGACACGTGCGGCTTGTAGTGCGCCACCCTCTTCAACGATTTGGCTCACGAGACCCAGTGCAACAGCCTCTTGCGCGTCAAATACTCGGCCACTAAAAAGAATTTCAAAAGCACGGTGACGCCCAACGATTAAAGGCAGATGAATAAAATGGATTGCAGGAATCATGCCGACATCAATTTCAGGATAGCCGAATGTTGCAGCCCGACTGGCAATGATGACATTACAAGAAATCGATAAGGTCATCCCTCCGGCACGCGCCGCGCCATCAATTGCTGCGATCGAGGGCTTGCCCAAGGTGTGTTGAACATCTGCCAGTTCAATATAGAGCTTGTCTAAAAATTCACGCACTGACTGACCAGTCTGATCAAGCAAAATATCTAGATCTAGCCCAGCGCAAAAGCGTTTTGGCAAGGCGCTTGTGAGAATCACCGCACGCACCTGATCATCGTCGCGCGCAGCTTTGAATGCTGAGACGATCTCAACCAGCATCGGGATGCTCAACGCGTTCACTGGCGCGTGATTCAGACTGATCTCTGCGATTTGATCGGTCACTGTGTAATTGATGTATTTCATTTTTGTTTGTCTTTATGTTACTGAACGACGCCTGCACGACGCAGCGCTTGAATCGACTCGCCCGTATAACCAAGCTCAGCCAAGACCTCTTGGGTGTGTTCACCGAGCAAAGGTGGCGGTCGCTGGGCACGGCGCGCTTGCTCTTGAAATTTAATCGGCAATCCGATCTGCTGTATGGCGCCTACCGTTGGGTGTTCGGTTTGAACAATCAACTCTCGCGCAGCCACTTGTGGATGGGCTAAGGCCTCGCTCAGTTTGTGAATAGGGGCTGCCGGTACGCCACCTTGGCTTAGGCACTCAAGCCACTGCGCAAGCGTCTTGGTTTTCATCTTTGTCTGC
Source organism: Bordetella parapertussis (assembly GCA_943331855.1). Lineage (GTDB taxonomy): Bacteria > Pseudomonadota > Gammaproteobacteria > Burkholderiales > Burkholderiaceae_B > Zwartia > Zwartia parapertussis_H. The sequence continues at coordinate 4,328 of CALQNE010000117.1, read as the reverse complement.
ACCAGCGCCACCGTCGTACTCATATTTTTAACGCGCAAAGCATTGGTTGCTAGATCCGGGCGATCAACATGCTCTTCTAAACCCGCGACTGAGCAAAAGCGTCGCCATTGTGCATCGTTACCAGCCCCGAGCATGATGGGCTGATCGGCTGTATCAAAGACTTGATAGGGGCACATGGTGGGATGCCCCGTCCCCATAGGTTTAGGATCGGTTCCGCTTTGCCAGTAGCTCTGTGCCATATAGGTCAGAAAGCCAAGAGAAGTATCGAGCAATGACAACTCAAGGTAAACACCGTTACCGGTTCGCCCTCGTTCGAGTAACGCGGCCAACACGCCGCTGAGACCGAATATACCGGTACCCATATCGACAGGCGAAAAGCTTGCCCGCGCAAAGTCTCCGCCTGGCGTGCCCATCGAGCTAATCATGCCACTAAACGCTTGCAGCATGACGTCATAGCCGGGTTCATCTCCAAGTGGCCCCGAGCGCCCGTAGCCTGAAATCTCGCAATAAATCAGCTTTGGATTGATCGCGCTCAAGGTCGCATGATCGACTTTAAGTTTAGCTGCCGTACCACTACCAAAACCCTGCAAGACGACATCTGCGCTTCGCACAAGCTCGTGTAAGATCTGTTGGCCGGCTTGCGTTTTTAAATCAAGAGCCAGGCTACGTTTATTATGGTTCACTGCCATAAAAATTGCCGATTGGCCATTCGTCTGTGGCAGCCAGCCGCGTGTGTCATCGCCCTGACCAACAGGTTCAATTTTAATGATCTCAGCACCTAACTCGCCAAGATATTGTGAGCAAAGTGGCCCAGCCAGCACCTTGCTTAGATCGACCACTTTAATACCTTTGAGTGGTTGCATAGTCTTCCTTCGTCAATAAACCTTGAGTCAAACATAACATGACACGAAAACTATTATTGTGCCTCTTCTCACTGCTGTCTTTGTTAACAGGTGTCGTCATGGCCACTGAAGAACCTTCCTATACAAGCATATTTCAAGAAGCACCATTTGAAATTAGACAATACCCCGCGCTCATCGCCGCTGAAGTCACTGTTTCGGGCGAGCGCAGCGAGGCCGTCAGTGCTGGATTTCGTTTATTGGCGGGGTACATCTTTGGTGGCAACACGCGCAAGCAGCGTATTGACATGACCGCGCCAGTCATCCAAAACGAGTCGCCTAATGAAAAAATTGCGATGACTGCACCAGTGGTGCAAAACCCTGATCCAGCAGGTTGGGTCATTCGTTTCATTATGCCTGCGAGCTACACGCTCGAGACGCTGCCAACACCCAATGAGCCAAAGGTTCGACTTGTAGCTTTGCCCCCCAAGCGTTTTGCCGTTGTGCGCTTTTCAGGTCTGGTCGACGATAGCGATGTCGAACAGCAAACTGCCGTCTTGCGTGCCTTTATCGCGAAGCAACAATTGACAGCGATCGGCGCGCCCTCACTTGCCCGCTATGATCCGCCTTGGACTCTTTGGTTTCTGCGACGTAACGAGGTCATGCTTGAGTTGCCCCCTACGAACTAGTGCACCTGGCTCAGTCCGCTTTCATCCCCGTCTTTTTAATTAACTCGGCCCACTGCTTGAGTTCAGTCTGAATGGCGTTTTTCATTTGCTCGGGCGTCATTTTTAGCGGTTCGTAACCATCTTGCCGAATAATTTTTAACACCTCAGAGTCCTCCATCGTTGCGTTGAGCGCAGCAACCAGTTTGGCTGTAATCGCCGCAGGCAGCCCCGCAGGCCCCACTACACCAAACCACACTGGCGAATCGAAGCCCGGAAATCCGCTTTCCGCGATGGTTGGGACGTTTGGAAACATGCTGCTACGGGTAATTGAGCTCACAGCAAGCGCTTTAACTTGCCCAGCCTCAACGTTCGTAGCGATTGAGCCTATTGACGAGAACAGCACGGGGATATGACCACCCAACAAATCGGTTAAGGCACCAGCCCCACCCTTGTAAGGTACATGCGCGATTTGCAATCCGGTTTCGATCTTAAACTGCTCGGCCGCCAAATGACCCGAACCTCCAATCCCAGACGTGCCATAGCTCCATTGTTCCGGGTTAGCCTTTGCTAAAGCGATGAAACTTTTTACATCTTTAGCCGGCGAAGTCGGCAAGACCGCGATCAGTGATCCACCGCTCGACACCATCCCGATGGGTGTAAAGTCTTTAACGGGGTCAAAGTTCGCTTTACGTAACGAGGGACCAAACGTCATTGGCCCTTGCGATGTGAGGTGAATCGTATAGCCATCCGCTGGCGCACGTGCGACGAGTTCAAGCGCGATCCCACCAGCCACGCCTGGGCGATACTCCATCACGATCGTTTGACCTAAAAATTTTGCCATACGATCAGCCACCGGACGCGCGAGCTTATCGGCGGCCCCGCCTGCGGTAAAGCCTACGACCATCTTGATTGGTTTGTCGGCGGGATACTCCGCCGTAGCGCCTAGGGACGGCCAACCTGCGAGTGCTACAACTAAAGCGATGCCGCCTAGCTTTCCTGTCATCAAGAGTGTCTCCGAGTGCGTGACGAACTGCTTTTTGTTCTGTTTATATGAAAAACTGATCAATTCAAGCGAATCATAACTGCCTGCCACCAAGTGAACAATCCCTTGTGTTTTCGAACTCTCGGTTTACACTTTGCTCCACGGATGCACAGCTCGACCTAAACGTCCCTTGCTTTCCATCACGAGCCTGTCAAAAAATACCCTTCGGAGATCACAATGCGCAATGCTGTAACCAAACTACTCGCCTCGTTCATGTTGGTGGCGCTCGCCCAGACAGCCGCAGCGCAGTACCCCACTAAAACCATCCGCTTAGTCGTACCTTTTCCGGCTGGCTCAGCGACTGACACGGTTGCACGTATTCTTGGTAATGGCTTGAGTGCCAGCCTTGGACAACAAGTGATCGTCGAAAACAAGGCCGGCGCCGATGGCGCTCTGGCCGCTACAGAAGTTGTCAAAGCCGCACCGGATGGCTACACGTTGCTCGTCGCGACCAATAGCCCAATGGCTGGTGCGCCGGCTTTGCGCAAACAACCCCCTTATGACCCCGTGCGCGATTTCACGCCAATTTCAATGCTCGGGCGCTACACCTTCTTTTTATACGCCAATGCGCAGATGCCCTTTAACACCATTGCTGAACTCATCACCTATGCAAAGGCTAATCCGGGCAAGCTCGCCTATGCCTCGGGCAACACCACGGGCATTGTGGCGACTGCTCAATTTTTATCGCTAGCGGGCGATCTCAAGATGCTGCACGTGCCTTACAAAGGTGAACCAGCAGGCGTGATTGATCTGGTGTCTAACCGCGTGCAATTGATGATTTCAACGCCCTTCACTGCAGGATTACATGTCCCCGATGGAAAACTCAAGATGCTAGCGATCACACTGCCGAGTCGCTCGCCGCTCGCGCCTAATGTGCCGACGTTTGCCGAGGCTGGCGTACAAGGATTTTCAGTTCAGTCGTGGGCAGCCCTGTATGCCCCCGCTAATTTGCCAGCTGAATTGCTTGGACGTTTAAATACCGCAGTCAATGCAGTATTGAATCGCCCCGACATCAAAGAGCAACTGGATCAAAAACAGTTTTTAACTCAGGGGTCGACCTCGGCAGAACTCGGAGCGTTCACCAAAGAGCAAGTTGCGACCTATGTCAAGATCTTGCGTGATGCGGGCGTTCAGCCTGAATAAGCGCTTCGATCTGCAAACGACCGACATACGTCAAGCGTATAACTCGACCGTATTGCCGATATCAGAGACGGTTGCGCGCTGTACGTCTCGCTTCCAGCGCGCATCATCAAAATCTGTACCGCGATGCATCGTGCAGCGGTTATCCCACATCACCAAATCGTTCACCCTCCAGCGATGCGACAGGACGAATTGCGGTTGTGTTGCATGCGCAGTCAGTTCTCGAAATAACTTTTCGCTTTCCTCATCCGACATGCCAATCACACGCATCGCGTGAGAGGCCAGATACAAATTACGTCGACCGGTTTCAGGAATGGTTCGTACCATCACCTGTTTGGCAGGCGGCAACGATGCTAGTTCTTTTTCAGTAAAGTCTGTAAATCCAAGCTTTGCACGTGAATGAAAAATCGAGTGTTCCACGATCATTTTTTCTATCTTAGTTTTCGTCGAGGCAGGCAATGCATCGTAGGCCGCGCGCATGTCAGCAAACTCTGTGCGCCCACCCACAGGTGCAATTGAACGACCATATAAAAGCGAAGTCAGGGCAGGAAGCTGCCTAAAGATACTGTCGGTGTGCCAGAGCCGATTTGCAAGGCCAGACATACGCTTACGGCTATTCGCAGCCAAAATTTCGTTTTC
>CALQNE010000116.1 GCA_943331855.1 Bordetella parapertussis | reverse complement strand
CGGTCGCACTGAGCTTATTGCCGCAGTGATTCGTGCGAAGCACGCCCAATATCTTTAATCTATACGGGTAATGCACGCGATAACACTCGCCCGGGTCGCGCGCCAGTTGCCTTGCCCTGTGCCCACGTCACCTCACCATTCACAATCACTGTGTGAATCCCTTTGGCCAACGCAATCGGATTGTCGTAGGTGGCGACCTCATCAATGGTGGCTTCATCAAACAAGGTTAAGTCAGCAAATGCACCTTCTTTAATGACACCACGATCAGTCAAACCAAAGTTCATTGCGGTCAGGCCCGTCATTTTGTGTACCGCTGTTTCAAGCGAAAACAGTTTGAGCGAACGCCGATAATGGCCCAGCACGCGCGGAAAGGTTGACCACAATCTTGGATGCGGAGACGCATCATGCGGTAGCCCATCTGAACCAATCATGGTCGGGCCAAATTGCAAAATCTTTTGCACATCCCCTTCATCCATCCTGAAATAAATCGCACCCGCTGGTAGCAGCTTAGCGACCGTTTCTTTTTCTGAAACACCCATTTGCTTGGCGATCTTGTCTAGGTCTTGCCCAGCGTATTGAGGAAACGGCTTGGACCAGGTCACGATGACACGCGAAGAGGTCTCAGCGCGGCTGTACGACAACACCGTTGAACCCGCCGTATAAGGATAACAATCCAAACAAATCGGCTGCTTCGCCATATTTTTTTGGATGAAGGCGAGCGTCTCGTCTGAGCGTCCGTAGTTTTTTGCACCAATCACCTTGTGGTGCGAGATCACAACGGCTACATCACTCTCACGACCGATTCTGAAGGTTTCTTCGAGCGAGTCGATCACTCCATCGGCTTCATCGCGCATGTGGGTGCAATACAGACCGTTATATTTTTTGAGTGGGCGACAAATCTCAATAACTTCTTCAGTGGGTGCTGCAACGGCTGGCTCATAAAACAAACCCGTTGACACACCGATCGCGCCCGCTTGCATGGCTTCAACCACCAACTCACGCATTGCCGCAATTTGTGTGGCATTGGCAGGCTGCTCAAGATCATCCATGGTGGCAACGCGAAGGGTTGTGTGCCCAACCAGCATGGCGCGATTGGTTGTTGAGGGCTGGGCCCGCAAGGCATCCAAATAGGCCTTAAAGGTGGCAAACTTAAACCACTTACCTTCATCATCGAGCAAATTCAAGGGTGGCGTCACCGGATCTGGGATCGGCCGCGGCATTGGGGCCAAAGAAACCCCACAGTTACCGCCGATGATGGTCGTGACCCCCTGGCTCAGTTTGGGAGTCATTTCTGGGTTTGAGAGCATCAGGCGGTCATCATGGGTATGCGCATCAATAAAACCCGGCGCGGCCACCTGCCCCTTTAGATCAATTTCAGTTTTGCCAGAAGATGACGAAAGATCGCAGATTTTAATGATCCGATCACCATTAATACCAATATCTGCGGTGTAGCGAATCGCCTCGGTACCATCCACAATCGTGGCATTGCGGATCAAAAGATCAAAAGAATTCTGCATAAAAGGCCTTTTTAGTGACTTTGCGCCGATCGATCAAGCCGAATCCCTTTGATTTTTAAGGGCATTTGAACGGATCGCCAACATGAACCTAAAACTATATACTGATTCCAAGCCATCACGGGGTTTGACTGCGGCAACCGCCCTCGCACCCCTCAAACTTTCACGTAGCGCCTTGCCGCGCAACAAGGTTTTTTATGCAAGTCTTTTCTGACACAGCTGCCATCGACGTATCGGACATCACCCCTTATCTTGGCAAGCTGATTCGCTTCAGACGCGATTTGCACGCGCACCCTGAGTTACGCTTTGAAGAAGTGCGCACCTCAGACCAAGTGGCTGCTTACTTGCAAGAACTTGGCTTAACCGTGCATCGTGGCATGGGCAAAACAGGGGTTGTTGGCACCCTGCGTGGAACAGGTGCCCAGTCGGGCGACCCCGCACGCGTGCTGGCCTTGCGCGCAGACATGGATGCCTTGCCTGTTACTGAGCTCAACCAGTTTGAACACGTGAGTACCAACGTTGGGCGCATGCACGCCTGCGGCCACGATGGGCATACTTCGATGCTACTTGGTGGTGCCACGCTACTGGCTGCGAACCCTAACTTTAACGGCACCGTACATTTTATTTTTCAACCAGGCGAAGAAGGCGGCGCTGGTGCGCGCGCGATGATTGAAGACGGTTTGTTTGATAAATTTCCGGCCAAAGCGGTGTTTGCCCTACATAACTGGCCCGTGCTGCCTGCCGGGCAAATGGGGGTTCGCGTTGGCCCCATGATGGCTGCAGCCAACCGCTTTGAAATTCGCATCAGCGGCAAAGGCGGCCATGCAGCCCAGCCACATCACAGCATTGATCCGATTCCAGTGGCCTGCACCGTCGTGGGTCAATTACAAACCCTTGTGTCGCGTGGCACCGATCCTTTGGATAGCGCAGTGGTCACCGTTGGCAAAATTGAATCTGGTACCGTCGAAAATATTATTCCCAACGAAGCCGTCATTTCTGGCACGACGCGCGCCTTAACTCAAGAAACGTTAAACCGGTTAACCGAAGGCCTTGAACGTATCAGCAAGCACATCGCTGCGGCCCACGGCGCTACGGCAACGTACATCCACAAGCCAGGCTACCCGAGCACCGACAACCATCCCAAAGAAGCGCAGTTCATGGCGAAGATGATGGCAGCGACGGTGGGCACCGAAAATACCTTCGACAACATTCTGCCAGCCATGACTGCCGAAGACTTTAGCTTTATGTTGCTCAAAGTACCTGGCGCGTACGGTTTTATTGGCAATGGTAAGGGTGGCAAACCTGGCATCGGGCTACACAACGCGGCCTATGATTTTAACGATGACATCTTAGGTGTGGGTGCCCAATTTTGGGATCGCCTCGCGCGTGAGTGGTTTAAAACTCAGGCTGTTTGATGCGACTACTCAGAACTGCACTGGTTGCCGCAGCGGTTTGGGCTCCTCTGATCGCGTGCGCGCAGACTCAAACTCCGGCCACCCCGGTCTGGCCAACTAAAGCTATCAAGATTATTGTGACCTACCCCACCGCCGGGGTTAGCGATAACGCCACGCGCGTACTCGCCGAACGTCTGACTAAATCGTTAGGGCAACCGGTATTGGTCGAAAATCGCGCGGGGGCAGGCGGCACAGTTGGCGCAGATGTTGTCGCCAAAGCAGCGCCAGATGGCTACACCATTGGTTTTGCGGGCATCAGTGCTTTCTCGATTGGCCCCCATGTCATGAAAGTTAATTACGACAGCTTGAAAGATTTTTCAGCAGTCGCTGCGGCCATGTACTCGCCCGTCTATTTATTGGCGACATCAAAATTTGCGGGCAATAGCTTTGAAGACGTCATTGCGTTAAGCAAAGCCAAACCCGGCTCGATCACGGTTGCCACCTCAGGCTATGGCACCGTCGGACACATCATGATTGAGCAACTGCGCAAAAAATCTGGGGCAGACATCACACATGTGCCCTACAAAGGCGGCGGGCAAATTGCCACTGACGCGCTAGGTGGCCAGTTTGATCTGATGCTAGCCAACCCCTACGCCAATCTCAATAATTTAATCGCAGAAGGCAAGTTCAGAGTACTAGCCGTGGGCGCTCCGCAAAGACTCGAAAAATATCCCGACGTCAAGACCTTTGCCGAGCTCGGTTACCCCGAAGCCAACATGACTTCATTTTTTGGCTTCTTTGCACCCGCGCGCACGCCACCCGAGGTCATTGCAAAACTGAACACTGAAATCAACCGGGCGCTCAACGACCCCGAGATCGCAGAAAAAATTCGGCGGCTAGAAAACCTCGTCGTCACCGGCGCACCAGAATACTTTGGCGACATGATTCAAAAAGAATATGCGTCAAATGCCGTGATCGTCAAAGAAGCTAATATCAAGGCAGAGTGATTGGTGGGCGATGCCTCGCCCACCTGTTCTACGCTTAAAGCTTAACGGGCTCGAGCAATCTGCGCACCCTCATCACCAAGATCCCAAAACAAGCCTGCCATTAACTGCAGTGACTCGCGCGCGACTGAGCCCAGCATATGTTCGTTTGGGGCGTGTTGCGAGCACGCTGCGTAGGAGTGCGGTACCCATACGGTTGGCAAACCCAAGATCTTAGAGAACGCGTCGTTCGGTAAGGTGCCGCCCAAGTTTGGCAAGACATCGACTGTTTTACCCGTGCTGCGCGTAATGGATGCCGCCGCCATTTTGACCCAGGGATTATCGGGATCCAAGCGCGTCGCTTCGGCCGCCTCGCCACGACTGGCCGCTGCATCCACATCCGTGAAACCATGCGCATCAAGATGGTCTCGAATATGCTTTAGAAAATTCTCGTTATCGCTACCTACGACATAACGCAACTGACAAAACGCAATGGCGTAACCGGGGATCGCGTTCACTGGCGCCTCTGGATTGCCGGTTTTAAAAGCAAGGGTTTCAAAGGTGTTCCAGGCAAACACGCGCTCGGCCTGGGTCAGACCCGGCTCGGCCCAGTCGGGATCGATCTCGGGATCATTGGGCCCGCCGCCCACCTCAATATTGGCGAGTGCCTGTTTAACGTTTTCAGGCAACGAACTCGGTAACAGTTTAGGAACCAGAATGCGCCCTTTCGCGTCGACCATCGAGGCAATCGCATGTGCCAGACGGATACCAGGGTTACGTAGCAATCCGCCCCAGTTACCTGAGTGATGTGCACCTTGGCGCAGATTTAATTTCAACTCAAAGTTAAACGCACCGCGGGAGCCTAAAAATAAAGTTGGGCGCGAGGCTGATACCCGCGGGCCATCCGAAGCTAAAAACAAATCCGCCTTCAATAAGTCACCATATTGTTCGCACACTTCACGCAACCCAGGTGAACCCATTTCTTCGCCCATCTCGATTAAGAGTTTGATGCTGTAGCCCAAGCGCCCTGCGCGTGCACTGATCACTTGTTCTAGTGCCGCAAGGTTAATCGTGTGCTGACCTTTGTTGTCCGCTGTACCGCGGCCATACCAGCGATCACCTTGAATATTCAAGGTCCACGGCGCCAAGCCTTCATTCCATTGGGGTGCATAGCCACGCACCACATCACCATGACCGTAACTCAACACGGTGAAGTCCGACCCTTGCTCAAGCCGCTCTGCCACTAAAAAGGGGCCGCGATCTTCAATTGGATTCGGGATAATTTTGCAGGTAAAGCCCATCGTCTTTAAGTAGGGCGTGAGCTCTTGCGTGAGGTATGACGTGAGGATCTCGACCTTACCCGGCTCTTGACTCTCTGTGGCCATTCCGACGCGGCGCGCGAGCGTCGTTTGAAAGTGGCCTTGATCAAAATAGGCAGTAGCGAGATCGATGGATTGTTGGCGGCTCATAGAAGTCTCACGTAAATTTTATTCGGTGTAAAAATATCAAAAATGATGAATGCTTAATGATAGGTCACTGAACCTTGATTCGGCATTAAATCCCTTAGCGCCTGTTCACTCGTCTCGCGCTGACCAATCGCGGTCACGTCAAACCATTGAGCACGACGCGATAACTCAGTCAACAGTTGAGAAACGCCCAAGCCCAAGTGCGCGGATAGATTCAGATTGACGGGCTGCAAGGGCTCAATCAAAAAAGTGAAGGTTAAACCGGTGTCGGTTTGTTGACACGCCGCATTGTTGACCAAGATCGCAGCATGCCCAACATTCAACAAGTTGCCCTCTGGCGCGCGCTCTTCAAACGGCGTTGTGTCTTGACCAATTTGTCCCATCGCCGCGGGCGGCGCATTTGCGACTGCCTCTGTATGCGGGGCAGTCGCCGCGGCAGGCGAAATGCGCTGCAACAAAACCGAAAGACTGTCGAGCATAAAGCGCACAATTCGTCGCGTTAGCACCAACGTCAAGTGTTGCTCAACCCCCATATTGATCCGCAAAACCATCCGGTCTTCAATATCGATATAGTTGAGCTGTAACTGAGAGATTTCCATAGGCTCGATTTAAAAAAACACAACAACACCCTAAAGCGGGGCCCATGCGACAAACGCTCGAGCCAAACTTGGTTAATAATAGCCTGAGCAGCCAACTGACTGAACTAGAACTCAAACGAACTACCGTATTGGCTGCCTATCCGTTCAACCTTTAAATCTTTGCCCGATGACCAATAGCGTCTACCGAATCGTCACTGTAGTGGGTGCCGCCCAAATTATTTCGCATGCGGGCGCCTACTATTTGGCCGCAGTGATGGCAATCCCCGCGAGCATTGAGCTTTCGATTTCAAGTGCGACGGTATATGCCGGCCTGTCTCTCGCACTAGCCGTCTCCGGGATTGCAGGCCCCACGGCTGGAAAACTCGTGGATCGCTTTGGCGGGCGACCTGTACTGATTGCCTCAAACTTATTACTGGCCGCCGGGCTTTCTTTACTGGCACTTGCTCAAGGACTAGGCCTACTTTTACTGGCTTATGCGGTTTTAGGGCTAGGCATGGCGACCGGCATGTTCGAAGTCGCCTTTGCCGCGGTCGTTCGAATATTCGGTAAAAAATCACACAACGTACTCGTTGGGGTCACCATGGTCGCGGGATTTGCCAGCGTGGCAGGGTGGACCATCTCGGTGTTTGTCGAGGCCCGCTACGGTTGGCGTGGGGCCTGTTGGTTTTGGGCTGCGATGAACGTATTGGTCGCGCTGCCCTTAAACACCTTGATCCCCGGCGCTTCTAACAGCGCTGCTGACACAACACCTACTGAGGCAAAGAACCAAACCGCCGAGGTCAGTGTGGCACCACATGATGCCAAGCGTGAAAAATACATCACGATACTGCTCGCCTTTGTTTTTGCTTCAAGCGGCTTTATCAGCATGGGCATGATGTCTCATCTGCCGCGCTTGTTAGAGGGGGTTGGCGTGCCGCTTGTCGTTGCCTTTTCGATTGGCGCGCTTGTGGGCCCCGCTCAAATCTCAGGTCGCATACTCGACTTCACCTTTTTAAGGCGGCTGCACCCCTTAGTCGGCACCCGCATCGCGGCGCTCGCTCACCCGCTAGGTATCGCTGCTCTGGTCGTTTTAGGCGCTCCCTTTGCCGCGCTCTTTGTCATTTTGCATGGCTTGGGCAACGGCATTCTGATTATCGCCAGAGGAACCTTGCCCTTGGCCCTATTTGGCCCGCAAGGCTTTGGACGCCGTCAAGGTTGGCTCACCATGCCCGCCAAATTCGCCCAAGCGATCGCTCCCTTCGCGTTTGGTCTAGCGTTAACGCAATGGGGTACTGGCGTACTGTGGCTCACCTTCGGACTCGCCTTGTGCAGCTTTGGGGCGCTTTGCATGATCGCGAGCAAACCACGCAATTCTTAGCCAAACGTTCGGTGCGTTTGAACCAATTACGTAAATTGGGCACACTACGCCCTTAACAAATAGAACGCCTTACCAGGAGACCGCAGCCACCATGATGCTGCTTGAACACGACGCCAAGGTTTTACTGGCGCAATTTGGTATTTCAATCCCGGATGGCGTGCTCGCCAATCGCTCGACTCAACCAGCAGTGAGCTACCCATGCTTTGTCAAAGTACAGATCCCGGTTGGCGGGCGTGGCAAAGCAGGCGGTATCGTCAAAGCAAACAATCCGCCCGAACTTGAGCAGGCTCTGCACAAACTGGTGGGTACGACGGTGCGCGGCCATCGGGTACACGAGTGCCGCATTGAGCAGCCCGCCTCGGGGCAAGAGTGCTACATCAGCCTAATGCTTGATCCCTCTTCGGGCAAAGTCATTATTTTGATGTCAGCGCAAGGTGGTATCGAAGTTGAGCAACATTCCGCCGCTGGTGCCATGCTGCAGCAGCAAGCCAACTTTGAAATCAGCGCAGTGAAGCTTGCCGCCGAACAACTGGCTCAACAGCTGCCAGCCTTTGCACAGGCCGCCCTAACCCAAGCGGCGTTTCAACTGTGCGACGCTTTATTTAAGCTTGAGCTCACCCTAACTGAAATCAACCCACTCTTCGTTCAACCCGACGGCAGCTGGATCGCCGGTGACGCAAAACTGGTCGCTGATGACAATGCCATCGAACGCCAACCGCTCTTACTCGCCCTATTAAAAGAGCGCGGTCATGCCTACCCTGAGGCCTCTCTTAAAATCGATCATGGTTTTGATTTTGTTCGACTCGACGAAGACGGCGATGTCGGTATGCTCACAACTGGCGCGGGTCTAAGTATGCAACTGGTCGATGAACTGACCCGCCGTGGCTGTAAGCCTTTTAATTTTGTGGATATTCGCACCGGTCAATTTCGAGGTGAACCTACGCGCTTGATTCAAGTGCTTCGCTGGATTGGTGAAGGTAAAAACGTCAAAGTCATTTTGATGAATTTCTTTGCTGGCGTCACCGATTTAGCAGAGCTCTCGCGCTTGATCTTAATTGCGCTCGAACAAACACAGGATATCAAAATTCCAATTGTGATTCGCTTAATTGGCAATGGCCTTGAGGCCGCCATTCAAACGCTCACAAACGCCAATGCCTCATTGGTTGTCGAAACTGATTTAGAGAAAGCGGTCGACCAAGTCGTCGCCCTCGCAACGGGGAAAGCAGCATGACAACTCCTCTCTTCCCCAATGATCCCTTAGCACTTTTATTTGATCCGACGGCTGCCTTGCCCACCATTGTGCAGGGCATTACCGGCCGCATGGGTCGCAAGCACGCTGCCTTGATGTGCGCCTATGGTACGGATATCGTCGGCGGCACCGCCCCCGCGGGCAGCAAATCGGCTGACTTGAAAGACGTAGACGGCGCACCCGTCTTTAGGTCTTGTGCTGAAGCCGTCAAGGCAACCGGTGCCGTAGCCAGCGTGGCCATGGTGCCCCCCTTTGAAGTGTTGGCAGCCATCAGCGAAGCCGTTGCTGGCGGCATCAAACTGATTGTGACCGTGACCGAGGGCATGCCCGTGGCCGATGCAATCCGGGCTCGCGCTTTGGTGCAGCAAGCCGGCGCACGCTGGGTGGGCGCCTCAACCCCGGGCGTCGCTGTTCCGGGTCGCACCAAGCTTGGTTTTATTCCGTCAGTCTCTTTACACCCAGGCTCGGTAGGCGTCATCGCAAAAAGCGGCACTCTGTCGTACGAAACCAATCACCGATTAGTGGATTGCGGCCTTGGGCAAAGCGTATGGATCGGTGTAGGCGGCGACGCTTGTAAGGGCACACGGTTCGCTGAAGTGCTGCCTTTTTTTAATGCAGACCCGCGCACCAAGCAAATCGTTTTAGTGGGCGAAATTGGTGGTTCTGAAGAAGAAGAGTTTGCACAGGCATTAATTGATACCCGCTGCACCAAGCCCACGTACGCGGTGATTGCCGGACATGGCGCGCGCGAAGGCGTGGTGATGGGGCATGCGGGCGCAGTGGTGCATGGCAATACGGGCACCTTTGACGCAAAAAAACGTGCACTCGAAGGCGCGGGGGCACGCGTTTTTGCCAGCGTTGACGATTTAATCAAAGCCATGCTCGCCGCGCATTAAACTAACTTCACTTTAGACAGACCAATCAAGGATTGAGTAGCATGGATTTCAAACTCAGTGACAGTCAACGGCAATATGTTGAAGCGGTTCGCGCACTTGCTCAAAACGATTTCAAACCACGCGCCGCAAAATACATGGACGGCACGTTTCCGTGGGAAAACATGAAACAGCTTGCCCAGATCGGCGTGCTGGGCATGACGGTCTCTGAGCAATACGGTGGCTTGGGCTTGCCTGTGTTTGAAACCGCGTTGATTCTTGAAGAGATCGCCAAAGTTTGCTACCCCACCGCCATGGCAGTACTGGGCGAAGCCGGCGTACAAACTCGCATCATCGAAACTTACGCACCCGACTCAATCAAAAACAATATTCTGCCAAAAGTTTGTTCAGGTGACGCGATTTTGTCGATCTGCATGACAGAGCCTCACGCTGGCACCGATGTCAGCAGCTATCGCACTAACACCCGTTTGCATATGAATCATGCAACCGTTAATGGCGTCAAAACCTTGATTAGTCGTGCTCAAGAGGCTGCCATGTTTGTCGTGTTCACACGCGTCGATGATCAACCTGGGCGAGAAGGCATTGGTTGCGTCTTGATCGAAGGCGGCACACCAGGCCTCGAAGTGACTGCCAGTTATCACACCATGGGTGGCGAGTACTTGCACGAAGTGCGCTTTGATAACGTCGAAGTCCCGCTCGAGAACGTTGTTTTAAAAGAAGGCGGCTTTCGCAAGCTCATGAGCGCCTTTAACACTCAGCGTTGCCTGAATCCTAGCATCTCGTTGGGCCTGGCTGAAGGCGCCTTTGAAGAGGCGGTTAACTACACACGCAATCG
>CALQNE010000115.1 GCA_943331855.1 Bordetella parapertussis | reverse complement strand
TATGCAAACGAACTTCAAGCGCATGCTGGCCTATTCAACGATTTCGCACATGGGTTTCATCTTGCTGGGTTTGGCCTCGGGTTCACTCGACGGCGACAAGCAGTTTGATACTGAATCCTATGGCTCAGCTCTGTTTTATATGCTGACGTATGTACTGACGACACTTGCTTCTTTTGGTCTGATCATGCTGATGTCGCGCGAGGGACATGAGTGTGAAAATATTAGCGATCTGAAAGGCTTAAATCGTCGAAGCCCCTGGATGGCTGCGATGCTGTTGATTTTGATGTGCTCGCTGGCTGGCTTGCCGCCGTTGGTAGGTTTTGATGCCAAACTGTTGATCTTGCAAACACTATTGAAATCCGACCATCTTTGGATGGCGGTGGTTGCTGTATTGTTTTCGTTGATTGGTGCTTTTTATTACTTGCGCGTTATCAAAGTGATGTACTTTGACGAGCCTGACGCTGCTGCACCCGCACTGAGCACCGTTTGCTGGGCGCCACGTACGTTGATGATCGCCAATGGTTTGGCGGTTTTATTGTTGGGCTTAATGCCCAACGGGCTGCTGGTGTTATGCCTGCAAGCCATGCGCGCAACTCTGGCGTTTTAAGCGTGTTTGATACAGCATGAATCAAACCGCTGCAGTTTGGCTTTTGATTCTGCTGGCCTTTGTGGCTGCCAACTTGCCGTTTATCAATGAGCGTATTTTTGCAGTTTGGCAGCCTAAACGCTTACTGACCCAAAAGTTTTTTTGGTTACGAGCCTTAGAACTTGTGATTTTGTATTTGCTCGTAGGCACGCTAGGCGTTGCCTTTGAGCGGTTAATCGGTAACGTGTTTAGTCAGCGCTGGGAGTTTTATGCCATCACCTTTAGTCTGTTTGTCGTGATGGCGTTTCCGGGCTTCGTGTATCGTTATCTATTGCGTCGCAACTAGCTTTCAAACCAATTCAATACGCCATCAAGCCCCGCAATGTTCAACGCATAGTTGGCTTGTGCCCGTACGACGGGCTTGGCACGATACGCCACTGAATAGCTGGCAAGCCCCAACATTTTAAGATCGTTTGCCCCATCGCCAATGGCAATGATTTGATTGACTTGGGCACCACAGGCTTGCGCGAAAGCACTTAAGGTATCGGCCTTACCCTGCGCATCCAGAATTTTGCCATTGACTTTGCCAGTGAGCAGGCTACCCTCGTGATCCAATACATTGGCATGTGCGGCATCAAGACCCAAACGCGCTTTGAGTTTTTCGGTAAAAAATGTAAAGCCACCTGAGACCAATAAAACCTTGATCCCTGCTTGGTGGGCGGTGCTAATTAGTTGTTCAGCGCCTGGGTTTAAGCGTAGCTTTTGATCATAGACCGCTTGCAAGACATCGACTGATAAGCCTTTTAAAAAAGCAACACGGCGGGTCAGGCTTTCAGAAAAGTCTTTGATTTCGCCGCGCATCGCTGCTTCGGTGATTGAGGCGACTTGCTCTTTGACACCGCCAAACGCGGCGATTTCATCGATGCACTCAATGTTGATCAGGGTTGAGTCCATGTCCATGGCTAGCACCTTGCAATCGGTGAGCCGACTCCCCGCAGCGATATAGGCGGTATCCACGGATACACGCTCGCCCCAGGCACTGAGTTCGGCGCGGCCAGTGGGGCTTGCATCGACGCCAAGTAAGCGTGCGGCAGTCGTACTAATGCGTTGTACGCCTGAGGCTTCGCTTAAGGCTGCTGCCTGCTCGATGAGGTCACTGGCCAAAGCGGGGGACTGCACCACAAGATTAAAGGTCGTCATAAGTGGGTATCAATAGATGTTGGTTATATTCATCGAGAATGCCTACTGGTCATCCAGCTAAGGTGCGTAACAGGGTACGAACGGCTTCATAGCGCGCGTTGACATCAAGCCCTTTTATTTCAATCCGTAGTTTATCTTGCCCTGCAAAACGGATATGTTTCTGTTTTTGGACCAATTCAATTAAACGTAGCGGATCAACCGGCGTATTTTGTTTAAAGTGCAGCAAAATCTGAGTCTCACTCGCATCGATTTTTTGGATCCCGAGTGCCAAGCCCAGTAAGCGCATTTTATGCGTTGAGATTAAGGTGCGGGCAGGTTCGGGTAGCTTGCCAAAACGATCGATGAGCTCTTCTTGGATCACGATCAAGTCATCTTCATTGGTGCAGCTTGAAAGGCGTTTATATAACGACAGGCGAGCAGGGACGTCACCGCAAAAATCAGCAGGGAGCAAGGCCGGCGCGTGCAAGTTGACCTCGCAGCCCGCGCTAAAGGGTGCGTCGAGGTCGGGTTCGGTGCCGGCTTTAAGCGCCCGCACCGCCTCATTGAGCATGTCGTTGTACATCGAGAAACCAATCTCTTGAATATTGCCAGATTGTGATTCACCCAAGACTTCGCCAGTACCGCGTATTTCAAGATCATGCATTGCTAAAAAGAATCCTGAGCCGAGTTCTTCCATCGCTTGAATCGCTTCAAGACGTTTTTTGGCATTCTTGGTGATTGAGTCTTCACCTGGCGTCATGAGGTAAGCGTAGGCTTGATGATGAGAGCGCCCGACACGGCCTCGTAATTGGTGTAGCTGGGCTAACCCAAAGCGATCCGCACGATGAATGATGATGGTGTTGGCACTTGAGACATCGATGCCGGTTTCAATAATTGTGGTGCACAACAAGACGTTAAAGCGCTGTTGATAAAACCCCTTCATGACTTGTTCAAGATCGCGTTCGCCCATTTGGCCGTGCGCCACCGCAATGCGTGCCTCGGGTACAAGTTCTTCGAGTCGCGCGCGTCGGTTATGAATCGTTTCAACTTCGTTGTGCAAAAAGTAAGCTTGCCCGCCGCGCTTAAGTTCGCGCAGCAGTGCTTCGCGAATCGTGCTGTTATCTTCGCGGCGCACAAAGGTTTTGATGGCCAGGCGTTTTTGTGGTGCGGTTGCAATCACCGAAAAATCACGGATGCCCTCAAGCGACATCCCAAGCGTGCGTGGGATGGGTGTCGCAGTCAAGGTTAAAACATCGACTTCAGCGCGTAGCGATTTCAAGACTTCTTTTTGCCGCACGCCAAAACGATGCTCTTCGTCAATGATGACCAAGCCCAGACGCATAAAGTTGACGTCTTTAGATAAGAGCTTATGGGTACCAATCACGATGTCGATCGTGCCATCATTAATACCTACGATCGCGCTGGCGATTTCTTTGGCAGACCTGAAACGCGAAAGCTCAACAACTTTCACAGGCCAGTCAGCAAACCGATCCGAAAAGGTTTGAGCATGCTGTTCAGCCAGCAGGGTGGTCGGACATAAAATTGCCACTTGTTTGCCATTGGCAATGGCCAAAAAGGCGGCACGCAGGGCAACTTCGGTTTTGCCAAAGCCTACGTCGCCGCAGACCAGACGATCCATTGGGCGGCCCGAGGTCATGTCGGCTAAGACACATTGAATGGCCGCAGCTTGATCGACTGTTTCTTCAAACCCAAAGCCTTCAGAAAACAAATCGTAATCTGCTAGGGGCAGTTTGAAGGGGAAGCCCTGGCGCGCGGCACGCTTGGCATAAATATCCAATAACTCGGCGGCCGTATCGCGCACTTGTTGTGCGGCTTTGCGGCGCGCTTTTTCCCATTGACCAGAACCAAGTTGATGTAAAGGTGCGGTCTCTGGGTCGTTGCCGCTATAACGCGCAATCACGTGCAACTGCGCAACCGGAACATAGAGCGTTGTTTTGTTGGCGTATTCGAGGTGTAGAAACTCCATCTCGCCTTCGCCCATATCCATGTTGATCAAGCCGTGATAACGCCCAATGCCGTGTTGGGCGTGCACGACCGGGTCGCCAATGCGCAATTCAGATAAATCGCGCACCATCGCTTCGACGTTGCTGGCTCGCTCTTGATCACGCTTGCCCCGACGTGCGGAGGTACCGTGTCCGGGATATAGATCGTTTTCAGTAATAAAAACAAGTTGTTGTGCCCGTAACTGAAAACCGGTGTTGACCTGGGCAACCGTAATCGCAAAATGCGCATCGCTTTCTAAGAACGAGGCAAGTGATTCGGTTTGCGCATCAGGGATCAGCCCGTGCTCAGCTAGCATTTGCACAATGGTTTCGCGACGCCCGTGCGAATCTGTACACAACACGATTTGTTGCTGTGTATTGGCCAAGAGTGCACGAAGTTTATGTACAGGGTCTTCGGCGCGACGCGAAATACCTACGTCAGGTGCGCTTAAAAATTCGGGATGTTCAGCGTCAGAGGTGAGTGCAACCCGTGCAAAGGCCTTGAGCTCTTCAAAGAGTGATTCGGCACGCAAAAACAAAGCGTCTGGGGCGAGTACGGGACGCTCGCGATCACTTTTTAAAAATTGATAACGGCTGGCAGTATCTTGCGCAAAACGACGCATGGCGTCATCGATATCCCCAATGGTCACCATCAGGGTATCGGGCGTTAGATACTCAAAGAGTGTTGCGGTCTGCTCAAAAAACAGCGGAAGATAATATTCAACGCCCGCGAAGGCGATGCCGCTACCAATGTCGCGATAGGGAAGGGCGCGCGAAGGATCGCCTTCAAAGACTTCGCGAAAACCTGAACGAAAATGATTGCGCGCAGCCTCATCCATTGGAAACTCGCGCCCAGGCAGTAACTGCACCGAACCGACGGGATATAAGCTGCGTTGGGTGTCTATATCAAAGGCACGAATCGATTCGATTTCATCATCAAACAGATCGATACGATAGGGCACGATTGAACCCATCGGAAACAAATCAATCAAACTGCCGCGTACACAGAATTCGCCCGGTACCGTGACTTGTGTCACGTGTGCATAATTGGCCAGCATCAGTTGGGCACGCAACGCAGCTTCGTTGAGTTTGTCTTTCTGTTTGAACGAAAAGGTATAGGCGGCTAAAAAACTGGGTGGCGGCAGGCGGTAGAGTGCCGTGGTGATCGGCACCGTAAGCACATCCACCTCGTGTTGCATCAAGGCGTGCAGGGTGCGCAGGCGTTCAGAAATCAGATCCTGGTGGGGTGAAAAGCTGTCGTATGGCAGGGTTTCCCAATCGGGTAGGGGCCGTACTTTGAGTTCGGGCGCAAAAAGCGGGATTTCGTCGGCCAGGCGCTGTGCTTCAAGGGGTTCGGCCGTGAGGATCACGAGCGTTTTGCCGGCCTGCCGAGCCAATTGTGCCAAAAGCCAGGCATCGCCTGAGCCAGGAGGGCGAGCTTGGTGGTAGCGCGTGCCGGGTTTGAGGGCACTGAGCAGGGTTGAGAGCGACTGAGCGACTGAAGCGGGTGCGGCGGGCATGAAAAGCCAATATAAAAAGAGATGCAGGCGCCATCCCAAAAAAGGGGGCGCCGCGTGAAGTGTTGATTATAAGGGTGATGCCGTCGGCGAACTCATGATTTGTTGGTTGCAGGTTTGAGTCCTGGTGGACCATCGTCAGGTCTTGGTGTTCAGCTATAGTGACAACATGAATAAATGTAAAACTTTCATTTTTTCGTGCAGTGTTATTTCTGACCTTGGGATTTTATAATAGCGAGGTCGATGAATATTCCTGAACCTTCTGCGCGTATCGTTGCCCTTGTCCCTGCGGGCGGGGTCGGCGCGCGCGCGCTATCTCCCGGCGCAGTAATGGCCAAGCAATATCGGCTGCTTGCAGGGGTGCCGATGTTGCGGCGCGCTGTGCAAGCGCTCTTGCTTGATGCGCGTATCGAACAGGTGCGTGTGGTGGTGGCTGCGGATGATGCGTTGGCTTTGCCCTGTCTTGAGGGGTTGCCGCGCACGGTGTGTCGGCCCTACGGTGGCGCGACACGTGCGCAAACGGTGTTGAACGGACTGCAAGACGCACACCTTAACGCCCAGGATTGGGTCTTAGTGCATGACGCGGCCCGACCAGGCTTGCCGGCCGATGCGTTGGCGCGACTCATTGATCAATGTTTGCCGCACGCGGTGGGCGGTTTACTCGCGATGCCAGTTGCGGATACCGTTAAAAAAGCGCAAGGCGATACGCGATTGTCTGTAGAGCAAACGGTTGCACGAGAAGGCTTGTGGCTTGCGCAAACGCCGCAGATGTTTCGGGCGGGCTTGCTTGAGCAGGCGCTGCTTGCAGGGATCGAACGTGGTTTGCCCATTACAGATGAAGCCTCTGCGCTCGAGGCAGCAGGGCATGCGCCGCTTTTAGTGCAAGGCTCTGCACGTAATGCCAAAGTGACTTGGCCTGACGATTTTGAGTGGGTACAGTCATGGTTATAAGCGAGCAAAAAAACAGTACTCTTTTTTGTTGTCCTACGCACGTTCAGTCTTTTAATTAGGCGTCTCCAATGAGTCTCAGCCCATTTCGTATCGGACAAGGTTTTGATGTGCACGCGTTGGTTCCCGATCGTGCGCTCATTATTGGCGGCGTTGATATCCCACACAGTCTTGGTTTGTTAGGGCATTCAGATGCTGATGTCCTGCTACATGCGTTAACCGATGCTTTACTCGGGGCTGCAGGTCTGGGGGATATTGGCCGTCTTTTCCCTGATACTGATCCGCAATATCGTGGCGCTAACAGTCGCAGCTTGTTACGGATTGCTTATCAGCGTGTGCGCGAGGCGGGTTGGCAAGTGGTCAATATTGATGCCACGATTCATGCACAGGCGCCCAAAATGGGCCCACACGTGCCTGCGATGATCGCGAACATTGCAAGTGACTTAGCCCTTGAGCCTCAGGCAATCAATATCAAAGCGAAAACAAATGAAGGTTTAGGTCACTTGGGGCGGCAAGAAGGTATTGCTGCCAATGTGATTGCCTTGCTCACGTCTCAGCCTGAGCCGCAGGCAATTCAATCCTAACCTTGAGGCCGCCGCCTGGGCCCGAGAGTAGCGCTAGCGAGCCGCCTGCGTGGTGAATTAAACGTTCGACAATTGCCAAGCCAAGTCCAGTGCCCGCTGCGCCTGTGCGCGCAGTGTCGCCCCTTGAAAAGGGCCGGCGGACACGCTCGATATCAGACGGTGAGATACCAGGGCCTCGGTCGCGCACCTCAATCACAATAGAGCTCATCTCACGTTTGAGCGCGATGTAAAGATCCAGTGTGCCATCGTGATGCCAGCCATAACGACGGGCATTTTCAAGCAAATTGCTCATGATGCGCTGTAGATCAAATCCGGTGATATAGGCCCAAAGATCGGTCATGATTCTGGTGTGTAATTGACCGCCGTGGGCGCGCGTCAAGCCGCGCTCGCGTTCGGTGATTTCATGCATCAGTGCTGACAAGTCAACAGCGCGCGCAGGCGCTGCACTAGGTGGGCGTGCATACTCCATGAGCTGGCCAATCGAATGATCAATTTGCGCTAAATCTTGATCAATGCCAAAGCGCGCTTCATCGTCGATATTGCTCAGTTCGATCTCGAGGCGCATGCGTGTGAGCGGCGTACGCAAATCGTGTGAGATACCCGCAAGCATCAGTGCACGATCGGTATCGGTTTGCTCAAGTTCGCGTGCCATGCGGTTAAAGCTAGCATTGAGTGCGCGAAGCTCACGCGCACCAGTTTCAGGTAAAGGGGCAGGCGATTCGCCTCGGGATAATAGATAGGCCGAGCGCGCTAAGCGCGAAAGCGGACGATTAATATACGAAACCCCGACTGCAGCGCCGACAATTGCAAGTAGTAGCGCCGCGGCCCCCCAGCTGAGCCACTCAAGCCTGACGGTCAAACCGATTTCGTGGCGATCAAAAGAGAGCCAATACGGCTCGTGATCAATTCTAAAACCAACCCAAACACCCGGTACATCATTGACCGTCCAGGCTAGGCGAGTTTCTTCACCGAGCGTATTGCGCAGTCGCAGTGCGAAGCTTTGCCAGTACGCTTCATTCGGAAGAGGTTCGACCACGTCTGTGTTTGAGCGAGGATAGACGTCGAGGCCTTCGCTGCGCGACAGCTCACGTAGCATGGCTGGGCGCTCGTGAATGGGCGTGTATCGCAGCGCCGCCTGAGTCAAATTTACTGAGGTTGCGATCCGTTTAGTGAGCTGCGCCGCGCGTGGCCCTGTTTCGATTGTGATGAATACTAGCAACCAAGCGGCAAGACTCGCGAGCATCAGCGCGAACAGCAGCAAAAAGGTACGCGTGAATAAACCCAGCCGTGAGCAAGTGCCTTGCAGGCGCTCGAACCGCCGTTGCCAATTGATTTGCACTGACAGCGCGCTGACCGCGACTGTGAACTTAGAGCCCGCCATCGGGGATAAAAACATAACCATGACCCCAGACCGTTTGAATGTAGGCAGGCTTGGAGGGGTTAACTTCGATGAGTTTGCGTAAGCGCGATATTTGCACGTCTAGACTCCGGTCGTACGCTTCGTATTCGCGGCCACGGGCGAGCTCCATGAGTTTTTCGCGCGAGATCGGAATTTTTGGATGGCGACCAAATACTTTTAAAACTGAGAACTCGCCGGTTGTGATGGGGACAATATGTTGGTCTCGGGTGAGTGTGCGCGTAGCAAGATTGAGTTCGAACGGCCCAAAATAAATCGATTCATAGTCGTAGCTTGGTGCGCCGGGATGTTCATCACTGCTGCGTCGACGCAAAATTGCATTGATGCGAGCTAGAAGTTCGCGCGGATTAAAGGGTTTTGAAAGGTAATCGTCTGCGCCCATTTCAAGACCGATAATGCGATCAATTTCTTCTGCGCGCGCGGTAAGCATAATAATGGGGGTATTGTCATGATTGCCGCGCAGGCGACGACAAATCGACAGGCCGTCTTCTCCGGGTAGCATCAGATCAAGAACTAACAGGTCGATATGCTCACGATGCCAGATTTTGGTCATTTCTTGACCATCTTCGGCGGTTAACACATTAAAACCTTGATCGGTGAGGTAACGGCGCAATAAATCACGTAAACGGGGGTCGTCATCGACCACCAGAATTTTTCGTACGATCGGGGAAGGTAAGATATTCATGGCGGAAATGTAACAGTGCCAGACCGAACAACGTCTCATTTGTCACAAGGTTTTACATTTGCTGAGCTATGCTTAAACATACGTAACAAAATGTTACGGTCCGAGAGGTTCAATTCAATCTAAACATCAGATTATATTGTTGTCTGTCGATCAAGAATATTAATGAAGAGGCGCGATCGCAAGCGCTCAGGAGAACAGGTATGACCAAACAGTTTCAGGCGAGTCAATTACGTCGAACGCTCGAGGTGAACGGTAAACAATACGATTACTTCAGCTTGACTGCCGCGCAGCAGGCGGGGCTGTTGAACTTAGAAACCTTGCCTTACACCCTGAGGATTTTGCTTGAAAATCTATTGCGTGCGCAAGGGCTCAATAATACGGATCACACCGCCGACGTTCGCGTGCTTGTGTCCCAACTGCTTGCGCAACAGACAGACTGTGTGATTGAATTCAGACCTGCCCGTGTCATGATGCCAGAGTCGTCGGGGCTCACGCTGATGGGTGATTTGGCCGCGATGCGCGATGCGATGACTGCGCTAGGTGGTGATGCTGCACTTATCAATCCAAGTGTTGCGATGGATTTTATTGTTGACCACTCTGTGATGGTAGAGGATGCGGGTAAACCGACTTCGCTTGAGTTCAACATGGCCGCTGAATTTGCGCAAAATCGTGAACGTTATGAATTTTTGCGCTGGTGTAGCCAGGCCTTTGATGGGGTGCGTGTGTTTCCACCCGGCTCGGGAATTTTGCATCAGGTGAATTTAGAATTCTTGGCTAAAGTGGTTTGGACCAAAGAACATGAAGGCCGGACCTTGGCGTTTCCGGATTCTTTGATTGGTATGGATAGTCATACTGCAATGATTAATGCCTTAGGTGTTGTGGCTTGGGGTGTGGGTGGGTTTGAAGGTGGTGCGGTGGCCTTGGGCGAGCCTGTGTCTGTGCCGATTCCTGAAGTAGTGGGCTGTCAGTTGACTGGGGCCTTGCAGCCTGGTGTGACCTCCACAGATTTAGTGCTGACCATTACGCAACGTTTGCGCGGTGAAGATGTCATCGGGCGGTTCATTGAATATTTTGGTTCGGGTGTTGATGCCTTGTCCTTGCCCGAGCGCGCGACGGTATCGAACATGACGCCCGAATGCGGCGCGACCATGAGTTTTTTTCCTGTTGACCAAGAAACACTTCGCTATCTTGAGGTGACCGGTCGCAGCCCTGAGCAAGTGGCGTTGGTTAAAGCGTATTGTCAGGTGCAGGGCTTGTGGCGAGACCGCGAGACCGTTGCGCCTAAATACGCTCGGGTAATTAATATTGATTTATCGACTGTGGTGCCAAGTATGGCGGGCCCTGGGCGACCCGATGCGCGTGTCGATCTGGCAGGCGTGGCGCAGGCCTTTCAGCAGGCCGTTGTCCTTAAGAAACCCCAGTCCGTAGCGAC
>CALQNE010000114.1 GCA_943331855.1 Bordetella parapertussis | reverse complement strand
TGCAGGATCAGGCTCGGCACCGGTCTCTTGCAAAATCTGACGACTGATACGATTCATTTTATTGATCGTTTCAATCATGTGCACAGGGATACGAATCGTACGGGCCTGGTCGGCGATTGAACGCGTAATAGCCTGACGAATCCACCACGTGGCGTACGTTGAAAACTTATAACCGCGGCGATATTCAAACTTATCCACAGCTTTCATCAAACCGATGTTGCCCTCTTGGATCAGATCCAAGAATTGCAAGCCACGGTTGGTGTATTTTTTAGCGATCGAGATTACCAAACGCAAGTTGGCTTCAGTCATTTCGCGCTTAGCTTTGCGCGCCTTGGCTTCACCGGTGGCCATTTTTTTGTTGACGTCTTTCAAATCTTTAAGTGGCAGCACGACGCGCACTTGCAGATCGATTAACTTTTGCTGTAGCTCTTGCACAGCAGGTACATGACGTGTCAGCGTAAGCGAATACTCTGCACCGCTGGCAACTTCGCCCAACACCCATTCAAGATTTGTTTCGTTACCCGGAAACACCTTGATAAAGTGCGCGCGTGGCATACCGGCGCGTTCAACGCAGGTGTGTAAAACAGCACGCTCAATTTTGCGCACTTCTTCAACCTGTTGACGCAAGGTATCGGCTAAACGCTCTACCATTTTGGCGGTAAACCGAATACCCATCAGTTCATTTTGAATCAACTCTTGCGCACCCATGTAAGGCTTAGAGCGATAGCCGTCTTTTTCGTAGGCGGCGCGCATTTTTGTAAATTGCACACCGACAATATCAAACTTGGCCATGCCTTTAATGCGCAGGTCTTCAACTTGTTTGCTGCTCATGCCGCCAGCTGGGCCATCTTCATCGGCCTCGTCGGCAACACCAGCACCGGCGTATTCGGCGCCATCATCATCCACCAAGCCGTCGATGACTTCATCGATTTGTGCTTGGCCATCACGTACGCGTTGAACGTGATTCAAAATTTCGGTGATCGTGGTTGGGCAGGCAGAAATCGCCTTGACCATATCTTTTAAACCACCCTCGATGCGCTTGGCGATTTCGATTTCGCCTTCGCGGGTCAAGAGTTCAACCGTACCCATCTCGCGCATATACATACGCACAGGATCGGTGGTGCGACCAAAATCTGAATCAACGGTGGTGAGTGCGGCTTCGGCTTCGTCTTCAACATCATCGTCTGAGGTGGCAACCGGTGCGTTTTCGCCTAACAACAACGATTCAGCATCAGGGGCCTGGTCATAGACCGCGATCCCCATGTCGCTAAACGTGCTGATAATGCCATCAATCGCTTCAGCATCCACCAAGTCATCAGGCAAGTGGTCGTTGATTTCGCCATAGGTTAAATAGCCGCGATCTTTACCAAGCTTGATCAGCAGTTTGAGGCGGTTACGGCGTGCTTCGTATTCTTCAGGGGTAACGGGGCCGCGGGCGATCAGGTCTTTGCCCTCGCCTTTTGCGCGTTTGCCGCGTTTAACCGGTTTCAGTTCAGGCAAGACCTCGGCTTCGTGCTCACCATCGCCCGAATCACCAAACTCGCTGTCGCTGTTGTTGTTAGGATTTTTTGAAGGGCGCCCAGGGCGACGGCCCGTACCACCTGGCGGACGGCCAGCGGCCTTTTTAGGCGGGCCATCACCATCATCAACGGGTGGTGGCGGTTTAGACACATCAACTTTGCCAGGTGCCTTTGCCGAAATCGGTGCCGGAGGCGGTGCCTTGGCAGGCAACGGCTTAGCCGTTGGGGTTGCTTTGCCGGCAGCTGCTTTAGTTGGGGCAGCTGGTTTGGCGCCGGCGGGTGCAGGGGCTGCTTTAACCGGGCCAGCTTTGACTGGAGCGCCTTTAGCGGGGGCGGCTTTAGCGGGTGCGGCTTTAGCTGCTGGGGCTTTAGGCGTAACTGCCTTGGCGCCCGCGGGCTGCTTGGCTGAAGGCGCTGCGGCTTTGGGCGTTGCTTTTGCAGCGGGTTTTGCTGCGGCTTTGCTTGCGGGTTTTGCAGGGGCTGCGGGGGTAGAGACTTTTGCTTTGCTGGGTGACGCCGACTTCATTGATTCCTTGACTGACTGTGCTGCAGTTTTTGCTGCGGATTTTGAGGCTGGCTTTGCCGCCCCCGCTTTTGCCGCGACAGGCGCGGCCTTTGGGGGCGCTTTTGCCACAGGCTTGCTGGGTTTAACCGGTGTTGCGGCAGGCTTAGCCACGGCTTTGGCCGCGGGCTTGGCACTTGCCTTAACAGGGGCTGAGGGTTTTTTAACGCTAGGTTTAGCCGTAGGCTTGACAGTTGCTTTGGGTTTGGGCGTTGCAGCTGCCATGGTTTTTTTGATGCCGACGGATCGAGTCATTAGGGTGCTCTTTTGTATGGAGGGTGTGCTTTAAAGCACGATTTGGCCCAGATAAAAAAAACAAACGCTTGGGCTACGTAAAACCTGTATTTTAACCAGTTCAGCGAGCCTTGCTGGTTTCAATCACCCCAATTAGACGGGTGATCCGCGAAGAAAGTTCCCGATAATTTTGCTGAGATTGCAAATTATTTAAACCCTCAGAAATGAGCACTTGTTGCTCATTTTTTAAGCTTTCGAGCTCAATCCGCCGTAAAGCGTCTTCCCACTCGCCTTGGGGATTAGGCAAAGGCTCTTGGGCCATCAAGTCTTCAGCCACCGAGGCCATCAGCACCCCAAGGTCGGCCCCTGGGTCAGACGCCTGGATCAGAGCACCCACGTGGCGCGCGCCACTGGCTTGCGCCAGCACGATCAACTCTCTGACCATTTCAAGATGGGGTCCACGTTCAAGAATTTCAAGCTGTTGCTCACCCATGACGTCAACAAGTTCGGGATGGGTTAACAACAAGCGAAGCAAACGCTTGGCCATGGGGGCCACCGCGCGCCGATCAACACGCCCTGGCACTGCACGCGGTGCAGCACGACCGCGACCTGCGCTAGGCATGAAGCCTGGGGGTTCTTGATAGTCTTGCTCTTCAGGTGCACCAGGCTCACCAGGTGCCGTGCTCGACGCGCCCGGCGCCGTAGCACCCCCCGGGGAATCGACCCGCGCACGGCCCTTTGCTCCCGCAATCCCTTGCCCCACTGCAGGCAAACCACCGAGGGGTGGGCTGGTTTCTTTTTCAAGTAAAACGCCTAATTCTTCAGGCGTTAACTGCACCAGGCGCGCAAATTCATTTTGTAACTGCACTTTAAGCGTAATGGCCGGGATCAACGCCAATAGCGGCCGAGCCTCGTGCACCAGTGCTGAACGACCTTCGACTTCTTTTAAGGCGTGGCGCGAGGCCAACTCGTTTAAGAAAAACGTCGATAAGGCATCGGACTCGGCTAAGCAGGCACGAAAGGCTTGTTCGCCAAACTCCCGGATATAACTATCAGGATCGTGCTCGGTGGGTAAAAATAAGAACCGGATAGAAATATCATCACGCAATAGGGGCAAACAAGACTGCAAGGCCCGCCATGCAGCGCGGCGCCCCGCTCCGTCGCCGTCAAAGCTAAAGATCACCTTGTCGCTTGAGCGCAGCAGCTTTTGAATATGGGTGGGTGTGGTCGCCGTACCCAGGGTTGCGACCGCGTTGCGCACACCTAGTTGCGCCAACCCGACCACATCCATATACCCCTCAACCACGATCACGCAACCTTCAGCGCGAATCGCGGTACGGGCCTCAAACAAGCCATACAGCTCGTTACCCTTTGAAAACACAGGGGTTTCTGGTGAATTCAGGTATTTAGGTTCGCCTTTACCGATGATGCGGCCACCAAAACCTACAATTTCGCCTTTGATGTTTCGAATCGGAAACATCACCCGCTCACGAAACCGGTCGTACCGTCGCCCGTCTTCAGACTCGATCACCAAACCGGCTTCTACCAGCATCGCATCGTCATAACGCGTAAACACCTTGGCCAAGCCTTGGCGATCGTTGCCGGCCCAGCCCAAGCCAAACTCTTTGGCGATTTCGCCCGTTAAGCCACGCTGTTTTAGATACCGAATCGCGGCGGGGGTTTCGCGCAGTTGCGCCAGGTAATGAGTTTGTGCCAGTTCTAGCACCTTGGTGTGCTGCGACACCTCTTCTTTGCGTCGGGCAGTGGCCGCCTTTTGGCCAGGCGAGCGATTTTCTTCAGGAACCGTCATCCCAACCGCACTAGCTAGGGTTCGGACAGCCTCAGGGAAGCTCGCGCCTGTGTGTTCAATTAAAAAGGTGATTGCACTGCCATGCGCGCCGCAGCCAAAGCAGTGATAAAACTGTTTGGTTGGACTAACGGTAAACGAGGGAGATTTTTCGTTATGAAAGGGACACAACCCAAGCAGGTTGATGCCACCTTTTTTTAACTGTACGTAGCGCCCAACAACATCCGCCACGTCAACACGGGCGAGAAGATCCTGGATAAATGAATCTGGGATCAACGCTTAGGCCGTACGTAAGCAGCGCATCAGACGATGCGCCACGAATTAAAACATGCGCGGAGGCAATTGCTGGCTACGGATGCGCTTGTAATGGCGCTTAACAGCAGCAGCCTGCTTGCGCTTACGCTCAGCAGTGGGTTTTTCATAGAATTCGCGGGCGCGCAGCTCGGTCAAGAGACCGGTTTTTTCAATTGTGCGTTTGAAGCGACGCAAAGCGGCTTCAAAGGGCTCGTTTTCTTTCAGACGAACGATAGGCATAGGGTGCGAGACGTAAAAAATGAGTTAAACAGCGAATAAATCTAGCTAAACAAGCTGCGGCAAGCGTTAAAACCAGCCAAAGCTTCAGCAGAACAGCCTTCGATCATAGCACAATTACGCTATTTTTGGTGCTTTAGGTGCCACTTTTCTGTCAGTTTGGCGATACCCAGTGTGTCGTACGCCTCAAAGGGCTGATGGATCCACGGATTGGCATCAAGCGTTGACACCACGAAGTCGGGGCTAAATGCCGAGCCAGCCTTGTGCCACAAGACGGCCGTTTGAATCTCAGTAATCTCGGGGTAGGCCTGCCGCAAATACGGCAGCACCCCCGCAAAGGTTGCGCCTGAATCCGCCAAGTCATCCACCAGTAACACCTTGCCTGCCAGCGCGCCGCCGGTTGAGGTAAGCGACGGTGCAATAGTTAGGGCACCCTGCTCGGTGCCCGCCCCCGCCCGATAACTGCTGGTGGCCAAAATAGCCAGCGGAACGTTAAAGACGCGGGATAAGACGTCGCCGATGCGCAAACCACCGCGGGCCAAACAGACGAGGTGATTAAATTTAAAGTCGGCTTGCCCAAGCAACACAGCCAGTTGCTCGATGAGGTCGTGATATTGCTCCCAACTGACCCAAAGATCGCGCGCGTTCGTTTGGGTCATGCGTTTAGAGCTTACGACTTAAAGGGGTGGCGAATCAAAATCGTTTCGTTACGATCGGGGCCTGTTGAGACCATATCGATCGGCACGCCACAGACTTCGGCCATGCGATTCAGATAACGTTGCGCATTCAGTGGCAGGCGTGCCAGTTCTGTTACGCCCACGGTGCTTTCTGTCCAGCCAGGCATTTCTTCAAGCACGGGTTTGGCACGCGCAACCGCAGCTGCGCCGTAGGGCAGCACATCGCAAAACTTACCGTCGATCTCGTAGCCCACACCCATCTTGAGGGTTTCTAAACCATCTAACACGTCAAGCTTGGTGATACACAGGCCAGAGATACCATTTAAACGCACCGAGCGTTTGAGCGCCGCGCCATCAAACCAACCGCAGCGACGGGGTCGACCTGTAACCGAACCAAATTCTTTACCAACGCTGGCCAAACGCGCGCCCACGTCATCGAGCAACTCGGTTGGAAACGGACCCGAACCCACACGCGTGGCATAGGCCTTGGTAATGCCCAACACATAGTTCAAAGTTTGTGGGCCCACGCCTGCGCCTGCGGCCGCTGCACCTGCAATGCAGTTACTGCTGGTGACGTAGGGATAAGTGCCATGATCCACATCCAACAAAGCCCCTTGGGCGCCTTCAAACAACAGATGATGACCCGCTTGTTGTGCTGCAAAGAGTTCACTACTGACATCGGCCACCATCGGCGCGATGGCCGGTGCCAACGCCATGGCTTGATCAACGACTTCTTGAACCGAAATAGCTTGCGCACCCAAATATTGGGTCAACACAAAATTGTGCAGGTCGAGTACTTCTTCAACCTTGCTACGAAAACCACTAGGATCAAACAAATCTTGCACGCGCAACGCACGGCGCGCGACTTTATCTTCATACGCCGGGCCAATACCACGGCCGGTAGTGCCAATCTTGGCCTCACCACGGCGCGCTTCGCGGGCCTGATCCAAGGCCACGTGATACGGCAAAATGAGTGGGCAGGCTTCAGAGATTTTGAGACGCGAACGTACATCTAAACCAGCGGCTTCGAGCTCAGAAATCTCTTTGAGCAAAGCTTCGGGTGACAGCACCACACCGTTACCAATATAGCAAGTGACCGAAGGATGCATGATGCCCGAAGGAATCAAACGCAGAATGGTTTTTTTGCCATTGACCCAGAGCGTATGGCCAGCATTGTGACCGCCCTGAAACCGAACGACGCCCTGCGCCGACTCGGCGAGCCAGTCGACAATTTTGCCCTTGCCTTCGTCACCCCATTGTGTGCCGATTACTACGATGTTCTTGCTCATGTCAGGTAAACAGACTAATTAAAAATCAACATTAAACCTCTGGTGCGCTGCCAATCATTGACTGATCAAGCAGGCCAGAGCCTATACAACGTTTTGCACTTTCCACTGACCGCTTTGCAATACAAGCTCGCGATCAAAAACAAACTCATCGTGCGTGGCATGTTCACCCGGAAACACCTGCACCACGATATCACCCGCTAACCGAAGCGCTTGAATGGCCGCACGCAGTTTAGGGTCTTGACCGGCAGGCGCACGAATGGCCGGTGACGGCACAGCAGGCAACAAACCACCTGCTAGCTTACGCAAATCAAGACTAAAGCCTGTTGCGGGGCGCGCCCGACCAAAGGCCAAGCTCACGTTGTCGTAACGCCCACCCTGAACCAGCGAGTCGTGCCAGCCATCGGCATAAATCGAAAACGTGACGCCCGAGTGGTACCCATAGGTGCCGACATCGGCCAGGTCAATGCCCACTGAGACGTCGTCGAGTGCACCAATCACTTGCGCCAAGGTATCCAGGGCAGACACCACGCCTGGCAGCGTTGGCAAAACCCGGCGCGCACGATCGATCACACTACGATCACCGTACAGTTTAGGCAGCGCGACCAAAGACTGCACCGTTTGTGCACGTAAAGCGTTTGCGCCCTCGCCTAGCTCAGCAAGCCCAGGCAAGTCTTTGTCGCGCAGCAGTGCCATGATTTCGTCGGCACGGGCTTGCGCCTCGGGATCAGCCTCGATCAGGCTACGTACTAAACCGGCGTGGCACAAATCAAGACGCAAGGTTTGAACACCAGCCAATCTTGCGCTTTCGAGCGCAAGACGAATGATTTCTAGATCAGCCTCAAACCCGGCATGGCCAAAGATTTCGGCCCCAATCTGCAGAAGTTCGCGGCTAGACAACAAACCAGCGGGGCGTGCGTGCAGCACCGGGCCGCAATAGCAAAGGCGCGTAACGCCCGCACGGTTTAACAAGTGCGCATCAATACGCGTAACCTGAGGCGTCATGTCGGCGCGCACGCCAAGCGTGCGACCCGATAACTGATCCACCAACTTTGAGGTGCGCAAATTGAGATCGCTACCCGTACCCGAGAGCAGCGAATCAATGTATTCAACCAACGGCGGTGCCACCAGTTCGAACCCGTAGGTACGAAACAGATCGAGCAACTGACGACGTAGCTCTTCGATGCGGCGCGCCTCAGCCGGCAACATATCAGCCAGGCTTTCGGGCAGTAACCAATTACCTTTCATAGGGGGGTAGCTAAAAGTTTAAAAAGTGTCGCCCAAACGAAAAGCGGCTTGGGGCGTAAGCCCGGCAAGCCGCCAGAACAATCGTTAAAGCTTACATCGTATTATACCTATTATGGCAAGCGTGTTACGGCCCCGTGCTGCGGGCCGCTGGCGCCAGATTTAGGTTATTTTCCGGACGATGACTTTAGGTATCTGAAGAACTCAGAGGTTGGGTCAACCACCAGCACGTCGCCCTGTTTGCCAAACGCAGCCCGATACCCCTCAAGGCTTTTGTAAAAACTGTAAAAGCTTAAGTCAGCACCGTAGGCTTTGGCATAAATACCAGCCGCAACCGCGTCGCCTTCACCCATAATGGCCTGAGCACGCCCATAGGCCTCTGCCACGATTTGTTCACGCTTACGATCAGCTTCGGCACGGATTTTTTCACTTTCTGCCGCACCGATTGAGCGTGCCTCGTTGGCCACGCGCAGACGCTCGGATTCCATCCGGCGAAACACGGATTCAGAGATCTCAGGGGCAAACTCAATGCGCTTGAGTCGCACATCAACGATTTGAACGCCCAAGGCTTCAGCGCGTTTAACCACGTTTGTCAGCACTTCGTTCATGATGACTTCACGTTCAAGCGACACAACGTCTTTGACGGTACGGATGTTGACTGAAGCGTTCAAGGCATCGCGAATTTGCGCTTGCAAACGTTCGCGGGCTGCACGCTCGTTGCCGCCAAAGGTGACGTAATACAACTTAGGATCGGCAATGCGCCACTTCACAAACGAGTCGATCAGCAGGTTTTTCTTTTCAGAGGTTTGAATCCGCTCGGCATCTTGGGCGTCAATGGTTAACAGACGCTTATCAAGCGTCACCACGTTTTGAAACGGAGGTGGCAACTTGAAGTACAAACCAGGCTCAGAAACAACCTTTTTAACCTCACCCAGCGCAAACACTACGCCGTAATCGCGCTCGCGCACAATAAAGACTGAGGATGATAAAGCGATCAGACCGATTATCAGTGCGATCAACAGGGGAAATAATCTTTTCATGATCTGTCCTCTGCTTAGCGGCTGCCGCGATCACGCGTCAGCGAGTTGGAGGAACCTTGCACCGCTGGGCGGGCAGGCGACGAGGTAGAGGGAATCAAAGGCGGAGGAATCATCGGCACCGTCGTCATGGTCGAATTCGACCCTGTACGCGACGCATCCTGAGCCACTTGCTGCGTGATCTTATCAAGCGGCAAATACAGCATATTGTTTGAGCCTTTGGTATCGATCAACACCTTGCTTGCATTGGCAAACATCTGCTGCATGGTTTCAAGATACATACGCTCACGAATCACCTCTGGCGCTTTGGTGTATTCAGCCAGCACACTGCTAAAACGTGCAGCATCACCCGTGGCAGTACCGACCACACGCGCTCGGTAGCCCTCGGCCTGTTCAAGCATGCGAGACGCTTGCCCGGCAGCCATTGGCACGATTTGGTTGCTGTAGGCTTGACCTTCGTTCTTTTGACGATCTAAGTCTTGACCTGCTTTGACTGCGTCATCAAATGCGGCCTGGACCTGTTCAGGCGGCTGCACGTTTTGAATCGCAATGCTGCTGACCTGAATACCGGTTTTATAGCGATCAAGAATTTGCTGCATCAGCTTTTGCACATCGACCGCAATCGCTGCACGCTCTTCGTACAACACTTTATCCATCGGTTTTTTACCGACCACTTCGCGCATCGCCGCTTGAGCGGTTTGTCGCACGGATTCGTCTGGATCTTTAGTTTTAAAGATATAGTCTGGCGCGCCATCAGCACGCAGGCGATACTGCACCACAAACTGCACATCAACGATGTTTTCGTCTTCAGTGAGCATCAACGCCTCGGGTAAGACACGATTACGTGCGTTACCGCGAAACCCGACTTCAAAGGTACGCAGTTGAGAAATATTGACCATCTCGTGCCCTTGAATCGGAGCCGGGATTCGCCACTGAAAACCCGCTTGAGCCGTGCTTTTATATTTGCCAAATTGCGTCAACACAGCAACCTGACCTTCTTGCACAATAAAAAATCCGCTTGCTAGCCACAACGCAACACCGCCAGCAACGAGGACACCCAAGCCAATCTTAGACTGCCGGGGTGTGGGGCCACTTGGGCCAGACGTTTGATTTGGACGCGAACCGCCACCGCCTTTACCGCGACCAAACAATGAACCCAGCCGATTATTAAAATCGCGCCAGACTTGATCGAGATCAGGAGGACCATTGCCTTGTTCAGGCTTTTTTGGCGGCTCTGAACCATTACCGCCTTGTCCACGACCCCAGCCGGGATCGTTAAGATTGAATATTCGGGATAGAAGTCGCATTGTTTTCCATATTTAAAGCAAACTGACTGATTGCACTACGTAAACCATCTAAACCTAAGCGTTGCTGCGCGCTTAAAAACACCCTGCAAATCGTACCATGCGCATCGGTTTCAATTCGCGGTTCAAGACCAGCAAGATCAATCTTGTTATAGACCAAAATCCG
>CALQNE010000113.1 GCA_943331855.1 Bordetella parapertussis | reverse complement strand
GCATTGTCGTCACCAAGTTCTTTAAGTACACCTGAATAGCGCCCCCCATTGGGTGCGGTGAACTCGACGAGATCTCCGGGCGTAAACCCTGCGTCTGCACCCGCGTGCTCAGCGAGCATCGCGCGCGATACACGTTGAAGCAACTCTGGGTTGCGCGCACCGTAGGCGGCCTCAGGCGCCAAGGTATAGCTAAAGCAATCGCCTTCGGGGTGCCCAAGTAACGGGGCTTCCATACCGGGCGACCACTGACCGCCCCCCAGCTGCAGGGTGGCCGGCCGACCCGTAAAAGTATCCATAAAGGTCGAACCTGCTGCGGGTCCGCTCTCAAGCACGATGCGGTAGTGCAAGGTCAGGTATGAATCCGCACGGACAACCGGCGGCGTGTTCGAAGTTTGGTCAGTCAAAATCTGTCACCGTATCAGGCTTGGCAAAACGCCTATTCTAGAGCCTTCGAGATGACACTGCGCAACAACCTGACACCGACTCAACGACCACGCGAACGGCTGCTGCAGGCTGGCCCCTCAGCACTGACCGACGCCGAGCTTTTGGCACTGATCTTGGGCACTGGCAAGCGCGGGCTGAGCGTGATCGATTTGGCGCAAGCACTTTTAATACAGTTTGGCGGGGTTCGGCCGCTGTTGAGTGCCAAGAGTGAGGCGCTAAGAGGCATCAGCGGCCTGGGCGACGCCAGGATTTGTCAATTGACTGCAATTTCGGCTTTGGCCCGACGCGCACTTGAAGAAGACTTAAGACGCGACTGCTCGCTCACCCAGCCCGCTCAAATTAAGGCCTATTGCACTGCAAGGCTTGCGCACGCTTCGGTTGAGCGTTGCATTGCGCTACTTTTAGATAACCAGCACCGCCTGATTCAAACCGTAGAAATTTCGCGTGGCACGTTGACCGAAACAACGATTTACCCGCGCGAACTCGTCAAAGCAGGTTTGGCGCATCATGCTGCCGCGGTGATTCTGGCGCATAACCATCCATCAGGCTGGGCTAAAGCAAGTCGCGCAGATATTGCCCTGACGCAGCAGCTCAAACGAGCGCTGGCCGTGGTCGATATCGCCTTGCTAGACCACCTGATCGTTGCTGCCAATCAGGTGGTGTCCTTGGCCGAGTCAGGGCAGTTGTAACCGTAGTTCGACGCTATTTACGCAGACTAGGCGCGTTCAAAAATAGCCGCGATGCCTTGACCACCACCGATACACATCGTCACCAATGCGTACCGCCCACCGGTGCGATGTAATTCATAAATCGCCTTCGTGGTGATGATCGCGCCCGTTGCACCGACAGGGTGACCCAGCGAAATACCGCTGCCATTCGGATTTAAACGTGCTGGATCAAGCTTGAGTTCTTTGGCAACCGCACACGCTTGTGCAGCAAAAGCCTCATTGGCTTCGATGACATCCATCTGATCAACGGTCAAGCCTGCACGTTTCATCACGGCTTGCGTCGCAGGCACCGGTCCGATCCCCATAATTTTTGGATCAACGCCGGCGTGGGCATAGGCGACCAAGCGGGCCAAGGGCTTTGCGCCACTTGACTTCAGGGCTTCGCCACTCATCATCAACACAGCCGCCGCGCCATCATTGATCGCAGAGGCGTTACCTGCAGTCACCGTGCCATTTTCTTTCACGAAAACGGGACGCAGCGACGACAAACTTTCGGCCGTCACATCTGCACGGGGGTGCTCATCCACTTTAAATTCAACTTCGCCCTTGCGAGTTTTAATGACTACTGGCACGATCTGGTCATTAAAACGACCCTCTTTCTGAGCCTGTACAGCCCGTCGATGAGATTCGGCCGCGAGCGAATCTTGATCGGTGCGCGAGATACCAAATTGAGCCGCGACGTTTTCGGCTGTTACGCCCATGTGCATGCGACCGAACGGGTCGCTTAAAGCCCCCGTCATCATATCGAGCACAACCGAGTCACCCATCCGGGCACCAAACCGCTGAGTTTGTGACAAATAGCCCGCACGACTCATGGACTCGGCGCCGCCGCCAATAGCCATTTCTGTGTCACCCAGCAAAATTGACTGAGCACTTGAAACGATCGCCTGCAGACCCGAGCCGCACAAACGGTTAACGTTAAACGCAGCTGAACCCTGTGGCAGACCGCCATTGAGTGCGACCACCCGCGACAAATACATATCGCGCGGTTCTGTATGAATAACGTGACCAAAGGCTAAGTGCCCAACTTGCGAGCCATCAACACCCGAGCGCTGTAGCACCGCCTTGACCACCGTCGCGCCCAAATCGATAGGGGGCACATCTTTCAGACCACCACCAAAATCACCAATTGCAGTACGGGCGGCCCCGGTTATCCAGACTTCACGCATGTTGCGCTCCTAATAGGTTTATGATTTGTTACGAATTTACAATTTACGCTAAGTGGCCACAAGCATAACCCGCCCGAACAGCCAAGAGAAACTGATGAGCATTCCTTACTCAATTCTAGACCTTTCGCCAATCCCTCAGGGTTTTACCGCGTCGGATGCCCTGCACAACTCGCGCGACTTGGCCCAACACGCCGAGCGCTGGGGTTACACACGCTATTGGCTGGCTGAACACCACAACATGATTGGTAACGCCAGTTCGGCAACTGCCGTCATTGTGGGCTATGTTGCGGCGGGTACAAAAACGATACGCGTGGGCTCAGGTGGGGTGATGTTGCCAAACCACGCGCCACTCGTCATTGCTGAGCAATTCGGGACCTTGGCAGCGCTGTTTCCAGACCGCATTGACCTGGGCTTGGGCCGCGCACCTGGCACCGACCAGCTAACCGCCCGTGCGTTACGCCGCGACTTGCTGGGAAACTCTGACCAGTTTCCACAAGACGTACAAGAATTGCAACACTATTTCGATGACATTCAACCCGGCCAAGCCGTCAAAGCGATCCCCGGCGCTGGATTACATGTGCCGATCTGGATTTTGGGCTCAAGCATGTACGGTGCGCAGTTGGCCGCACATTTTGGCTTGCCCTACGCGTTTGCCTCACATTTTGCCCCTGACTATCTGCTGCAAGCAATGCAGGCTTATAAAAGCCTGTTCAAGCCTTCTACCCAGCTGGCCAAGTCACATGCGATGGTAGGGGTGAATATCGTCGCGGCAGACACTGACGAGCAAGCGCAGTACCTATTTACAAGCCATCAGCAAAACGCAACCCGCATGCGTCGCAATACGCGCGGCCAGTTGCCCCCACCTATCGATGACATTGAAACTTTTTGGACACCACACGAAAAGGCCTCGGTTAACGAATCTTTAGCATGCTCGGTGGTAGGCTCGCCCGAAACCGTGCAGCGAGGACTCGAGCGTCTGATTGAGCAGACAGGTGCCAATGAATTGATGATTGCTGGTCAAATCTTCGATCACAAGGCAAGACTGCATTCGTTTGAAATCGCGGCGCAGGCCGTGCGCAATATTGAAACTGCGGTAGCAATCGCTTAATGTCCCGCCGACTGGCCGAAATGGGCCTGCCGGGGTGGTTGCTTCTGATGGGTGCCCTCACGGCGATTGGCCCCGTCTCGATTGACATGTATCTGCCGGCGTTTCCGGACATGGCCGCTAGCTTAGGCGCGACCGGCAGTCAGGTTGAGCGAACGCTGGCGGCCTACTTAATCGGGATGGCCTGCGCCCAGTTAATTTATGGCCCCCTTGCAGACCGCTTTGGTCGCAAACCGCCCCTGTATGGCGCCCTGCTGGTGTACATCCTCGCCTCAGCGGGTTGCGCCCTGGCACCCACCGTTGAGTTTCTAACGGTATGCCGGGTCATTCAAGCCATGGGCGGTGCTGCCGGCATGGTGATTTCACGTGCCGTGGTACGCGACCACTACAGCACGCAAGAGGCGGCTCGGGCGCTATCGATGCTGATGCTAGTGATGGGAATCGCACCAATTTTGGCCCCCTTGGTAGGAGGTCAGGTATTAGCACTTACGGGCTGGCGTGGGATTTTTGCTGTCATCACACTCGCTGGGATCGCGTTACTGATCGCCGTATCGCGCATCATGGTTGAGAGCCTACCGCCTGAGAAACAGATTGCCCTGAGCTGGGGACATATTTTTCGAACCTACTGGGGTCTGATCACGCACCGGCGGTTCGTCGCCTTTGCGCTGTCGGGAGGCCTTGGTTCGGCCACCATGTTCGGCTATATCGTGGCTTCGCCGCGTCTTTTTATTGAGCATTTTGACGTATCACCCCAAGCTTATGGCTTCTTTTTTGGATTGAATGCCGTTAGCCTAATCGTCGGCTCACAAGTCAGCGCGCGCTTGCTAAAAAAGCATCGCCCCGAAAAACTGCTGCCCTGGGCCTTGCGAGCAATGATGGCAGCGGGGCTCACAGCCCTTAGCCTAACGCTATTGGGCTGGATCACCCTCCCCCTCATCATGCTCTGCATCGTGTGCTTTATGTTTACGCAGGGATTTGTCGGCCCCAATTCAGCAGCGATGGCGCTTTCAGATCAAGGCCACCAGCTGGGGTCAGCCTCGGCGATGATGGGCACCTTCACAATGTCGTGTGGGGCTTTGGCGGGCCTCACGGTCAGCCTCGTGAATCTGGCAGGCCCAGGCCCACTTTGCTGGATTATGGGAGGATGCACCACCCTGGCCTTTTTGCTTGGCCGCATTGCCCGTCGTGCCTAGGGGGCTTGATCAAAAACTCCATTTCGTATTAGAATGGCGGACTTGATGCGAATCTTTGAACAAATAATAGGTGTAGCCCATGGCACGTGTATGCCAAGTGACCGGAAAAGCCCCCATGGTGGGCAACAATGTTTCACACGCAAACAATAAAACCAAGCGTCGTTTTCTGCCAAACCTGCAGTCACGTCGGTTTTGGGTTGAAAGCGAAAACCGCTGGATTCGTCTGCGCGTCACAACCAATGCGATCCGTACCATCGACAAGCTCGGCATTGATGCCGTGTTAGTTGATCTGCGTGCACGCGGCGAAGTCGCTTAAAGGAGCCCAACATGGCAAAAGGTACCCGCGAAAAAATTAAGCTCGAATCGAGCGCTGGCACTGGTCATTTCTATACAACGACCAAAAACAAGCGCAACATGCCTGAAAAAATGCTGATCAAGAAATTTGATCCAGTGGCACGCAAGCATGTAGATTACAAAGAGACCAAGCTCAAGTAATCGCTCGCCCCTGATTCGGCACTCGCAAAAAGCCCCCACCGGGGCTTTTTTGTTTTTCGCCCGCGACAAATCAGTCGTCCCTCTATAATGTGAGGTTGATTGGGCGCTTGCTGCACCCTGACCTTTTTTTATGGCTTTATCCATGCTCGAACGCTATCAACCCACCGTTGTCGAACAAGCTGCCCACATCAACTGGGACGGCCGCGATGCTTATCGCGTCACCGAGGGCGCCACCGACAAAAACGGCCAACCCAAGCCAAAGTTTTATGCCTGTTCGATGCTGCCCTATCCAAGTGGCAAGCTGCATATGGGCCATGTGCGTAACTACACGATCAACGACATGATGACGCGCCAGTTACGCATGCGCGGCTACAACGTCTTGATGCCCATGGGTTGGGATGCTTTTGGCATGCCGGCTGAAAATGCCGCGATCAAATCCAAAGTCCCTCCTGCAAAATGGACGTACGACAACATCGCGTACATGAAAAAGCAGATGAAGGCCATGGGCTTGGCCATCGATTGGTCGCGCGAAATGTGCGCCTGCGACCCAAACTACTACAAATGGAATCAATGGCTGTTTTTGAAGATGCTTGAAAAAGGCATCGCTTATCGTAAAACGCAAGTCGTTAACTGGGACCCCGTCGATAAAACTGTCTTAGCCAACGAACAAGTGATTGACGGACGCGGCTGGCGCTCGGGCGCACCCGTTGAAAAGCGCGAAATTCCAGGCTATTACCTGCGTATTACTGATTACGCAGCCGAGTTACTCGAGCAGACACAAAATGGCCTAGAGGGCTGGCCAGATCGCGTGCGTGCCATGCAAGAGAACTGGATCGGAAAAAGCGAAGGCGTACGCTTTGCGTTTTTACATACGATCAAAGATGCTTCGGGCGCACTGATTCAAGATGGAAAAATGTATGTCTTTACAACTCGCCCAGACACCATCATGGGCGTCACCTTTTGCGCGGTCGCACCCGAACACCCTTTAGCGATACACGCTGCAAAAACGAACCCCGCCTTAACGGCCTTTATCGAGCACTGCAAACAAGGCGGCACCACTGAAGCCGAACTTGCGACGCGCGAAAAAGAAGGTCTCGATACGGGTCTTACAGTCACGCACCCTCTCACAGGTGATGCTGTTCCTTTATGGGTGGGCAACTATGTATTGATGAGCTACGGCGATGGTGCGGTTATGGGCGTGCCTGCGCACGACGAACGCGATTTCGCCTTTGCCAACAAATATGGCCTGACAATTAAACAAGTCGTGCAAGCCGGCGATAAGCCGTTTAACGACCAAGTATGGTCGGAGGCCTATGCCGACAAACAAACAGGGCGCCTGATTAACTCGGGTATCTATGACGGTTTGAGCTTCACCGAAGCGCTTGGGGCCATTGCCGCCAAACTCGAAAGCCTCGGGCTCGGCACACGACAAACCACTTGGCGCCTGCGCGACTGGGGCATCTCGCGTCAACGCTATTGGGGTACTCCGATCCCCATCATTCATTGTGATGCTTGCGGCGCCGTACCCGTGCCTGAAAAAGATTTACCTGTTGTACTGCCCGAGGACTTGATTCCAGACGGGAGTGGCAACCCCTTGGCCAAACACGAAGCGTTTTTGTCGTGCCAATGCCCAAGCTGCGGCAAGCCGGCAAAACGCGAAACCGACACGATGGATACGTTTATCGATTCATCGTGGTATTTCATGCGCTACACCTCGCCAGGTAACGAACAGTCTATGGTCGATGCCCGCAACGACTACTGGATGCCGATGGATCAGTACATCGGCGGCATTGAGCATGCCGTATTACATCTGCTATATGCGCGTTTCTGGACGCGCGTGATGCGTGATTTGGGCTTGGTCAAGTTTGATGAGCCCTTTACCAAACTGCTGTGCCAAGGCATGGTGCTCAAC
Source organism: Bordetella parapertussis (assembly GCA_943331855.1). Taxonomy (GTDB): domain Bacteria; phylum Pseudomonadota; class Gammaproteobacteria; order Burkholderiales; family Burkholderiaceae_B; genus Zwartia; species Zwartia parapertussis_H. Next base: position 3,371 of record CALQNE010000113.1, on the reverse strand, counting down.
CATATCTACTCAGCCAAAGCTGAAAACGGCGCAATTGATTACTTCTGGCCTGAAGACGTCGAAAATGTCTACGATGCCAAAGGTGCCATCACGGGCGCCATACTCAAAAGCGATGGCCGCGCCATCACTTATGGCGGTGTGGGCACGATGTCTAAATCAAAAAATAACGGGGTCGATCCACAATCGCTGATTGACACCCAAGGCGCCGATACAGCCCGTTTGTTTGTGATGTTTACCAGCCCGCCTGAGCAAACGCTTGAATGGTCAGACTCAGGGGTTGAGGGTTCAAATCGCTTTTTACGTCGACTCTGGGCCTTATGCCATCAAAAGCAAGACCTCATCACCAAGGGTTTGTCGGCACCCGTCACTGATTGGTCAGGCGCGAGTACAGACATCAAAAAACTACGGCTTGAAATCTACTCTCTGCTTAAACAGGCCGATTACGACTATCAACGCATTCAGTACAACACCGTGGTCTCGGCCTGCATGAAAATGCTCAATGCGATCGACGACGCAACTTTAGGTGACTCTGGCTTTGCGACGGCGGCCACGGCCGAAACCATGGGCGTTCTGTTGCGGGTGCTCTATCCTGTCGTGCCGCACGTGACCTGGAATCTATGGGCTGAATTAGGCTTTGCTGCGATTTATGGCGATTTGCTAGACGCGCCCTGGCCTTGCGTGGACGAAAAAGCCCTTGTGACCGATGAACTTGAGCTTGTTTTACAGGTGAACGGCAAACTTCGGGGTAATCTGACTGTTGCACGCACTGCAAGCAAAGAGACCATCGAGCAACTAGCCGCGTCCCACGAGGCAGTCATACGCAATCTTGAAGGTCGCCCGCCCAAGCGCATCATCGTCGTGCCCGGTAAACTCGTCAACGTGGTCGGATAACAGGATAATGCTGCAATGAATAGCCCGACATTACGCCAAACTGTCTCGGCGGCTGCACAAACGCCCAAGCCTGCGCCGTCAGTCTTTGTACGCGCGCGCGCCTGGCTGTTCTCGCTCGGCTCTGTGTTGGCCGTGCTCGCACTCAGTGGTTGTGGCTTTAAGATGCAGGGAGAAACACCCATGCCCTTTGACTCACTATCAATCAATATTCCGCAAAACTCTCAGTTCGGTGCCGATTTGCGTCGCGCGCTGCGAGCCGCGTCCCCTGGCACCAAGCTGATCGAGCCGCGTGATATGGTCGTGCTCGCAAGCGATATTGAAGAGAATGACGATTCAGAGGATAAAGCGACCATTGATCGTATCAAAGCCGCCAAAGTACGCAAACTTGCAAAAGCCAGGCTTGAGCAAATCAGCGATGTCAGGAGTACGCGTATCGTAGCGATTAATGCTCAAGGCAAACCTGAAGAATACGAACTGTCTTTAACCTACACGTTTCGGTTGGTAACTGCCAAAGATCAGATCATTCTGCCTGACACAACGCTATATTCAATTCGCAGCATGCCGTTTGATGATCGCGTCGTGCAAGCGAAAGAAGGCGAGGCCGCAACGCTATTCAAAGATATGCAACGCAGCCTGGTGGCGCGTATTTTGCGACGCGTCACTGCACCTGACATTGCCACGCGCTGGCAAACACTTGCCTCGCTGGCACCAGAAGATGAAGAGGATGAAGAAACCGTGCCGCGTGTAAATGCGCCTACGATGCTTCCTCAAATTTGGCAAAACCCCTCGCTGACGCCTGCTCCCGTATCCGTCGGCCCAGACTAGCAGGCGGCTATCAATGAGCGTCGATCGCTTGATCGAAACCCTGAGTCGCCCTGGCGCGCAGCTTGCTGCGCTCTATGTGGTGATGGGTGATGATCCTTTACTTACCATTGAGGCCGCCGACGCGCTGCGTGTCGTGGCAAAAACTGCGGGCTACCTTGATCGCACCTCGTTTTTGATGGACGCGCGAAGCGACTGGAGCACCTTAGGTGTTTCAACGCAAAGCGGTTCTCTGTTTGGCGATAAGCAACTGGTTGAAATCTCGTTGCCGACTGGTAAGCCCGGCAAACAAGGGGCCGACGCGCTCATTGGTTTAGCCAATCGCAGCAAGGGTGTCAGCGACGGTGAGGTCTTAACCATTGTGTCGCTGCCGCGTCTGGATAAAGCGTCGCGCGACAGTAAATGGGCGAGCGCACTGTTTGCTGCAAGTACTCTGCTCGACCTTCCAAACGTCGAACGCGCCCAATTGCCTAAATGGATCGAGCAGCGACTCGCACGGCAAAAACAAAAAGCCGAACCTGCAACACTTGAATGGCTTGCCGACAAGGTTGAAGGTAATTTGCTTGCTGCCCATCAAGAAATTTTAAAGCTCGGCCTGCTGTTTGATGAAGGCCCCTTGCCGGCCGAAGCTGTTGAACAAGCCGTCATGAATGTTGCGCGTTACAACATCTACGGCTTGCGCGATGCGATGCTCATCGGCGACGTACCTCGTCTGGTGCGGATCATGGACGGCTTGAAAGCCGAGGGTGAAGCCCTTCCGCTTGTATTATGGGCAATCGGTGAAGAAATCAGAACGCTCGCGCGAATCTCCCAGGCACACACTACGGGACAAGACTTGGCCTCCGTGCTACGCTCACAGCGTATCTTTGGTGCGCACGAATCACTGGCACGTCAAGCTTTAGCACGGGTTGCCGCACGCAACTGGCCCGCTGCAGTTCAACACGCGCATGAAGTCGATCGCCTCATTAAGGGCTTGCAAGTGCCCGGTCGCTTGCAAGATCCCTGGGAAGAAATGACTCGGTTGGCCATGCGTGTCGCGGCCGCCGGGGCGCGTAGCTAACCATCGCCACTTTTATCGCTTGTTTATATATTCATGACCACTTTACAAGAAACGATGCACCAAATCGGACGTCAGGCGCGTGATGCCTCGCGCGTTCTGATGCGTGCAAGCGGCGCTCAAAAGGCGCAGGCGTTATTGGCCATGGCCGACGCGCTCGCCCAGCAACGTGCGTCCCTACAAAGCGCCAACGCAAAAGACGTGGCTGCGGCCCGCGCGCGTCAACTTGAACCTGCCTTGCTCGATCGACTGACACTTTCAGAACGATCAATTGACGTGATGATCGAAGGCCTGAGACAAATCGCGGCGATGCCCGATCCAATTGGCGGCCTCACCGCAACGACGATACGTCCCAACGGAATGCACGTCGCGCAAATGCGTGTGCCTCTTGGTGTGATTGGCATTATTTATGAATCGCGGCCGAACGTCACGATCGATGCAGCGGCCTTATGCTTAAAGTCTGGCAACGCGAGTATTTTGCGTGGCGGTAGTGAGGCATTGCAATCAAACCTTGCCTTAGCAAAAATTGTTGAGCACGGCTTACTCGCGGCAGGCTTGCCCCGGCACGCCGTGCAAGTAATTGACACGCCAGACCGCGCCG
>CALQNE010000112.1 GCA_943331855.1 Bordetella parapertussis | reverse complement strand
TGCAACGGTCTAGCGAATATCAAGCTGGGGGGTATCAGGCGATTGTGCATGCGATTGCCTGGGTCACAATTATTTTCTTGGTCTTTCCGGTTTTACTGACCGTAATCGTTTCGTTTAACGCCTCATTTTTTATCGAATTTCCGCCAAAAGCATTGTCAATTGACTGGTACGGAAACATTGCAAAGATCCATCGAATCGGGCATGCAACGTTTATCAGTGCACTCATCGCCCTCGCGAGTGCGACAGTGGCGACCCTCTTTGGCATCTGCGCCAGCTTAGCGCTCGTTCGTACCGAGCTACCCGCAAAAGCGGCTATCACCGCCTTTTTGGTATCTCCGATCACGATACCGATGGTGGCCATCGGAATTGCGCTTGTACAGTTTTTTATTCTGATTGGCACCGCTTTTACTTGGTACAGTCTTTTAATTGGTCATATCGTGTTAGTGCTTGCTTATCCTATTCGGACGTTAGTCGCCTCGCTTACCCTTTCAAATATATCTCTGGAAGAGGCCGCAAGATCACTTGGTGCAACCCGCCGACAAGTCTTTATCACGATCACTTTGCCACAAATGAAACCGGGCCTGATCAGTGGGTTTATTTTTGCCTTCTTAATTAGCTTTGATAACTATCCAATCAGCATTTTCTTGGTACGTGGCGGTCTCACAACCATGCCGATCGAACTTTTTAATTACATCACACAAAACTTAGACCCGACGCCAGCGGCCTTTTCGTCTTTATACATTGCGATTGTCAGCGTGATTATTTTCTTGGCTGAAAAACGCTGGCGCATTATCTCGTATGCAATTCACTAGAGGCCAAAGCATGCCAGGACTAGAACTTGAAGGCGTAAATGTTTGGCTAGGCGCGCAACACGTCCTGAAGAACATCGATTTAAGCGTAGCGCAAGGTGAGTGCGTTGCTTTACTCGGCCCCTCTGGCTGCGGCAAAACCACGACCTTAAGAACGATCGCTGGGTTCGTCGTTCCACAAGAAGGCCGTGTCAGCATTGCCGGAAAACCGACAAACAATTTACCTCCAAATAAACGTAACGTGGGGCTCGTTTTTCAGGACTATGCACTTTTCCCGCATATGACCGTGAGCGAAAATGTAGGGTATGGTTTGCACATGCGAAAAATTGACGGCGACGACAGAGCGCATCAAGTTGAGCAAGCGTTGACGATGGTGCAACTCTTGGAGATGAAAGACAGAATGCCCTCACAGCTTTCGGGTGGGCAAAGACAACGTATCGCGCTGGCGCGAGCGCTAGTCATTCAACCAGATATTCTCTTGCTTGATGAACCGTTAGGCGCGCTCGATCGAAAACTACGAGATCAAATGCAAGTTGAGCTTAAACAGCTTCAAAAAAAGCTTGGGATCACGACCATTATCGTCACGCATGACCAAGAAGAAGCACTATCACTTGCCGATCGCGTCGCAGTCATGTTTGATGGGCGAATCGAAGAAATCGGTAAGCCCGTCAGTTTGTATGAGACACCCTCAACATTAAGAGTCATGGAGTTTCTGGGTAGCTCAAATATACTTTCTATGCTTGTGCATAACCGCGAGGCCGATGGCACAACGTTGACTGGCTACAACCATTATTCGGTTCAAGTTGCAGATTGTGCCTTTAATGTTAATGAACGCATCACTGCCGCTATTCGACCAGAGCATATACAAATTTTGCCGATATCCGAGCTTTCAACCGACACCCTTGAAGCAACCACACTTGAATGCGTATATAAAGGCGGACTGGTAGAGGTTCATTGCCGCTTATCTGACGGCACCCAAATCAAGGCGCAATCTGATGCAAGCAGCATTCAAAGGTTAAACTTAGTGCAACAAGGGTTGAAAATTGCGTTACGCTTAGATCCATCCCGTCTCCAACTTTTTAGAAATTAACCAAACGAGCGCACCATGACAGAACGTAAAGTCAACGATATCGGCGGCTTACCCGCGGGGCCAGTCTGCCAAGATGAACACCCGAGCACCTTGCACGAAAAACGTGTCGATGCCATTCTAAGAATTTTGTCTGGCCCAACGCTTGAAGCGTTCACTGTTGATGCGATGCGTAGAGCGATCGAATCCAACACTGAAGAAGACTATCGCAATCTTGGCTATTACGACAAATGGATACGCGCCGTGCGCGATCTCATCATCGAACAGCAAATTCTAAGCCGCGCCGAAATCGAAGCTCGGGTAGAACTTTTGCGCAACAAACATAAAAAGGTGGCAGCATGACCGCTTTTACTCCACGCCCAGGCCAGGCCCTCCCGGTTGGTGCACCTGTACGCGTACTCAATCAGCCCCCCGAGCCCCATTGCCGCACACCCTTTTATCTGCGCGGCATCAAAGGCGAGATTACCGATGTGATGGGCTGTTATCGAGATCCCTCTTTATTAGCGTTTCATAAACCAGGCTTACCCCTGCGCGTACTCTATCGCGTTCGTTTTAAGCAGGCCGATGTCTGGCCTAACTATTCAGGCAGCCCAAAAGACACTGTTGTGGCTGACATCTACGATCATTGGATCGAACCGCTCGCCGGAGAAAAATCATGAGTTCAAACCACGGACACCATCACGACCATGACCATGACCACGATCATGCTCACGGCCACAAACATCCCCATAGCCCACCGGCACCGGATGACGATGATGGTTACGATCGCTATGAAGTGCTTTTACAAACCGCGATTCGTGAGCTATTAGATGAAAAAGGCATTATTACTGCTGCCGAATTACATGCTCAAATCGACAAGCAAGATAGCCTGACCCCTGCGATCGGCGGGAAGATCGTCGCAAAAGCCTGGGTAGACCCGGTTTTTAAAAAGCAGTTGCTTGCAGCACCGCTGAAAACGATTAACCAGCACTTTGAACTGGATATCATCACGCCACTAGAACTAGTCGTGCTTGAAAACACTCCCAAGGTGCATAACGTGGTGGTCTGTACGCTGTGCTCCTGCTATCCACGCATGTTGCTCGGCATTCCACCCGCCTGGTACAAGTCAGTCGATTATCGCTCGCGTGTCGTGGTTGAGCCGCGCAAAGTACTTGCTGAATTTGGCACCAACATCCCGGATGACGTTGAAGTGCGAGTGTCAGATAGCACGGCTGATCTTCGCTTTTTGGTGCTACCTAACAGACCAACTGGAACTGAAAATATGACAGAGGCACAGTTAGCTGCTTTAGTCACACGTGATTCGATGATCGGCACCTCGATAGCCTTGCAGCCCTAAACAGCAATATTGGTGCCTAGTTGATTGCCGTTTGCTAACGCGCGGCAATCAACGCATCACTCACCACCAGCAACTTCATCAAATCCTCGATATTGGTCACTTGATCCAACGCCATGACGGTCTCGACGATTCGGTCACGATCCAGGCCGGGTAAGTCTGAGGTGATTCGAAAGAATTTTGCAACGACCTTATCCAAGCTCGGAAACAGCGTTTCGTTCTCGGTTCCACTTGCTCGAATCACGCCATCGGTTTGATAGACTTCAACGTCAACGGTATCGGCATCATGCTCGCGCATCCGTAACTCAATCTTCTCAGCCAGTTGCAATAACTCAGGGTCTTGCAACTCATCGTAGTAGTCATATTCTTCAACTGGGCGGCCCAATAGAGCTGCCGCGGTACAAAACCTTGCACTCACGACGGCCTGAAGATGGGTTTGGTACGGCGCAACATTTGTAAAACCTGGATTCGTATGCGTGAGTTCAGGCGATGTCACCACCACTTTTTGGATTTTTTTCAGATCAATCTTAGAAGAAAGAGTACGCGCCAACGCAATTGGGGTCTGCGTAAAGATGCACACAGGGCATTCTTTATATACAGTTTCTTCAATCAAATAACTTTCGCCCAAGCCTCGGGTTGCCGCCTCGGCATGTTCAAGTGAACCGTCGAAGGCCCGAAAGTAACCCGCCTCACCTTCAAATGCGAGTGCCGAGGCAGTGGCCCCATGCTTCGCAAGCAATGCCGCCGTCACGCCATTTCGACTCGCCATCCCAACGTTCAACTTCACTTCATTTGTACCGGCAAAAAAACCTTGCCCAAAGCCGTGCGCAAACACAGCTGAACAACCGAGCGCATTCATTGTTAAAGAGGAATTCAGTTGCAGCATTTTGGCCGCCGCTGCGGCCGCGCCAACCGTACCCGCCACACCCGATGCGCGAAACTTTGGCAACATGCCGGGTGCACCCATATACATTCGTCCGACCACCTCATAACCCGCCACCATCCCTACCAACACATCAGCGCCGCTGCGCTTGTACGCTTGCGCGAGCCCCAACGCGGCTGGGATCGTCAAAGCCCCCGGATGAGACTTCTGCATAAAGTCATCTTGGCTTCGCCCGTTGATCAGCGTTGCATTCACAAAAGCGGCATCCACAATCGGCAAGGATTTTTGATAGCCGATCACACTGGCAGGCCCAACACCGCCCTCTGTAAAGGCCAACACCACGCTCGGCACATGCAAGCCGTGTGCTGCTAAGCCTGTGGCAAGACAATCCAATAAACGCGTCTTCGTTCTTTCAATAACACGTTTAGGTAACTGTTCGATTTGCAGGTTGCAACTGAACTCTGCAAGTTTTCCGCTGACGGTATTGATTGAACTCATTTTTGTCACCTCGTTTAATTTATTTTTCTTTGATTGTAGGTATAACGAACGTTGTTGTATACAATCAAAAAACTATAGCGCAATCAGCATAACAATTAAAGCAAGCTATCAAAAGACGATCAAAACGTTTATTGAGTCAATATCAGCAATAAGGGGAAAAACATGCAGCGCCTAAAAGGTATCCAACTTGTCATCGCTTCGGCTTTACTGTGCCTCGGCTTCACAGCACAAGCAGCCTTTCCTGAAAAACCAATACATTTAATTGTGCCCTTCCCGCCAAACGGTACCACTGATGTCGTTGCACGACGGATTTCTCAAAAACTTGGAGAAGTACTCGGCCAAACTGTCATCATCGAAAACAAAGGGGGTGCTGGTGCAACGATTGGCACTCAACTCGTCGCCTCTGCCCCTGCGGATGGCTACACCTTGTTGATGGCGACCAATTCACACTCAGCTAATCCATCCATCTACAAATCACTTGGGTACGATACGGTCAAAAGTTTCACGTCCGTTATCATGGTTGGAGATACGCCTGGTTTGGTCGTGATTCATCCCTCTGTCGCTGCAAAGACTTTGCCAGAATTTATTGCGCTCGCAAAAAAAACGTCACCGCCGCTGCACTATGGCACTGCCGGCTCCGGCACATTTCCTCACCTGGCCACTGAATTATTCATTGACCGCGCAGGAATTGAAATGGTTCATATCCCTTACAAAGGCGCAGGGCCTGCCATGATCGATCTGCTTGGCGGGGTGTATCAGTTCAAGATTGATGCCTTTCCAACTTCTGCCGTGCAAATCAAAGCCGGAAAGATTAGGCCGCTTGCAGTGACCAGCTTAGAGCGTATGCCGCAAATTCCAGATATGCCAACCGTCGCTGAACTTGGCTTTCCAGGCTTTGAGACAACATTCTGGATGGCGGTTCTTGCGCCAGCGGGCACGCCTCAAAACGTCGTACAAACGCTAGAGAAAGCCTTTGTGCGTACCCTGCAAGATCCACAAATTATTGAACGCCTCACTGCAGACGGCGTCAGGATCATCGCAAAGCCAGGCAGCTACGTCGACGAACTGGTTGCGCGCGAACTCAAACAGTGGCCGCCGATCGTCAAAAAAGCAGGTATTGCGATCAACTAACGTTAACAATGTCATGAACAGATTCTTTGTATACGCTGCAGTTGGCGCAGCTTTTAGACAGTACAGTTTGAACGTGAGCGATGGGTCGCTAAGCGAGCGCAGTGCAATCACACTACCGGCGGGCCTTCAGTACGCCTGGCGACACGCCTCAAAGCCTATTTTGTATGCAGCCTGTAGCGATGGCGGGCCAGGAAAATCTGGCACCCAGCATTTTGTTTGCGCACTGGCTATACAAAGCGATGGTTCACTCAAGCTGGCCGGCACTCCAACGCCACTGCGCTCACGACCGGTACACCTGACAAGCGATCGCACCTCGCAGCACCTCTTGCTCGCCTATAACGCCCCAAGCGCCTTAAGCGTGCATTGCATCAAACGGGATGGCTCAATTGGCGAAGAAGTAAAACAACATACTTTTGACCTGGGTGTCTGCGCCCATCAAATTGTTGTGACACCTGACAACCACCGCGTTGTCTTGCCCGTGCGTGGTAACGATCCCGAGCACGGTCAACCCGAGCTACCCGGCTCAATTGAAATTTTTGAATACGCCGAGGGTGTTCTGACACATCGACAAAAACTGATCCCAAATGCAGGGTACGAATTCGGCCCTCGGCATATTGATTTTCATCCAACAAAACCTTGGATGTACTTATCGATTGAACGCCAAAACCAAATCGCTTTTTTTGAACTTGGTACAACCGTCGTAGGCCCTCTGTGGCGCAAAACGACACTTAGGCATCCAGAGCAACTCAAGCCGCGTCAATTGGTGGGTGCAATCCACGTTCATCCCAGTGGTCAGTTTGTGTATGTCTCGAATCGTGCAGATGGCACGATTGATCACGAAGGTAAAAAAATATTCAATGGTGCCGAAAATACCATCAGCACCTTTTCAATTGATCAAGCGACCGGCGAACCCACCTTGATTCAGACTGAGGATACTGGTGGGATGCACGTTCGGACGTTTGCGATTGATCCAAGTGGCACGATGCTTGTTGCAGGGTGCATGATTGCCCGTGATATTTTGAAAGATGGTGCACTTGAACACGTAGCGGGCGGGCTGTCAGTATTTAGGATCAATGCAGATGGCACCCTGACCTTCTTGCGCAAATATGACAAAGAAGTCGGCCAAGAACGATTGTTCTGGATGGGCATTGTCGCGCACCCTTGATCAATAAACAGACTATGGTCTTGCCGGTGTCTTAAACTACTCGATCTTCAGCTGACACAATTCGCTCAACTCTCTAACCCCTCACCCAAGGTTTGTAAAAGAGTCTGGTACAAAGACTCGATTGAGTCCTGCAATCCAAGTTGCTGCGCCATGTCAAAAAGTATTTTTCCTGTTTTGCTATCTTGGCGATCTACACCAAGACAATCGAAAAACTTTTCTTTTAGTAACGCTTCACTCAGCCAGTTTCCAGGCTTACCACTTGCTACATCAATCCGAATTGATTTTTCTTGCCCCGACTTCAATTTAAGATCAACGATCGCAGCAAACTCATGATCATCTGCGACAAGCGGATCGATTTCAACTTTGATCTTTTGCATTAAGCGTTCGATCGCAGGGCGCGTGATCTGGTCTGCCTCGAAGGTCCCAATCTTAACCCCGCCGTCGATCATCGCCGACGCGATGCAATAGCGCATGCTGAACTTACCTTCAAGTCCAGTATTCGGAAGGTCATAAATCAAAGGCTGCATCGCAAATCTCGATGCCCCCACCCGCATAGACTCGATTTCTTCAAATGAAGTGCCGTTCAGGCGCTTACGTAAAGCGCGTGTTGCATCAATCGCAGGATGCGTGGCGGCGCAGCAGGGATACGCTTTCAGGCCAATGCCGGTCTCAGTCAAAATTTCTAGGGGCTGCCCCCACTGCTTTGCGTAACTAGCCGGCGCCTGACCACCAAACACCTTCATAAAACCGAATTTACCTTCGATCGCATCGGGCGCACAGGTAAAGTCCTGTTCGGCCAAACGCGTTGCCAGAATTGCCGACCTGGCTGCAAGACCCGCGTGAAGAGGCTTGGTCATTGTTCCAAAATTTTGGCGCACGCCACTTGCAAGCGATGCACTCACGCCTAGCGCTCCACGCATTTGTTCATCTGTAAAGCCTTCAAGAAATGCCAACGCCGCCGTTGCACCGATGGCGCCAAAGGTACCCGTTGTGTGCCAACCGCGCTCGTAGTGCGCGGTGTTTAAGCGACGGCCAAGTTGACCAAGCGTTTCAATGCCGACAATATGCGCACGAATGAGTACTTCGCCACTGACGCCCAAAGCGGCACCACGGATCAAAAGTGCGGGAAGTAATAACGCCGTTGCATGACAATATGCTGGGTGACTGATGTCATCAAAATCAGCAGCATGTGCAAGCGTACCCAGATACAGTGCGGCAGCACCCTGTGCTTCGGTCGAACTTGAGCGCAAGGCAGCAGGCTGAAATTGCATCAATACTTTCTTAAGCGACTGATCCGAGAAAAGCGCCCGACGCAGCTTGGGCTCAAGTGCCTGACCTGTGCCCAGCACCATACAGGCCAAGGTATCAGTGATGGCGTCGGTCGAGCGCCGTCGCGCTTCAGCCGAGAGCGCTTGCCCACGAAACGCACGACAAAAAGCAATTAATCCATCTGAAAATCCGGTATCAAGTACAGCACTGGCCACAGTCGCCTCTTTTGCCATCATGATTTTTTCTCCACACATTCTTATATTGACGCTTGCTGCCTACAAACGTTAGACTTTTTTTGTAATCCGACTATTATGCGCTAAGAATTTGCCAAGTGTCTTTCAAAAAAGTAGATCACGCATGCGCATACGAATCTTCTTGAAAATAATACTAAGCGCGCTAGTGTTTCTAGCGTTCGGTCAAAATGCTGCGGCGCAAGAATACCCAACTCGCTCAGTCAAAATAGTCGTAGGCTACCCACCAGGTGGGGCAGTCGATGTAAACGCTCGCCTGCTAGGTCAGTTGCTCAGTGAACATTGGAAGCAGCCTGTTGTCATTGAAAATCGCAGCGGTGCGGGTTCAACGATTGCAACAACAAGCGTGGCTCAAGCCGCAGCAGATGGGCATACCATTTTATTAGCCTCACCTGCCCACGCAATCAATGCCACACTTTATAAAAAATTACCTTATGACACTGCAACTGCCTTTGCAGCCGTCGCAAAGCTTTCCCTAGCGCCTTTAGTTTTGATTGTGCACCCTTCGTTACCCGCACAAAATGTTGAACAACTCATCGCACTGGCTAAGGCTCAACCTGGCAAACTCAACTATGGCTCGTCGGGCGCCGGCACGACAGTGCACCTTGCCGGCGCGCTATTCAATATGATGGCGGGCACTTCCATTCAGCATATTCCATACCATGGCGGCGGGCCTGCCATCACCGCCTTGCTCGCGGGCGATATTCAAATTATGTTTGCTGGGGTTGAAGGTCTTGCTCAAGTCAAGAGCGGCAAACTTCGCGCCTTAGCAATTACGGCAACTGAGAGGCTTGAGTTCTTTGGAAACCTGCCCACGGTGGCCGAATCTGGCCTGCCAGGCTTTGATGTTGAAACCTGGTATGGACTTTATGTACCGGCCGCTACACCAGCACTTGTCGTTCAACGACTAAACAAAGACGTCAACGATATCCTGCGCGAACCCGCTACGATCGCTCGCTACCGCAAACTTGGTTTCGAAGTTTTTCAAAGTACACCAGAACAGTTTGGCGCCTTTACTCAAAGTGAGCTCAAAAAATGGCGAGACGTTATTCAGGTAGCGGGTGCGACGATAGACTAGTTCCGGGCATCCTCAGATCAAGTCTTAGGCAAAATCGCTGACAAGCTTGCCTTAACTTCAACAAAAACTGGGCCTGTTGCCGCAAGCGCTGCACGAATCATCGGTTCGATATCTTCGTCTTTTTCAATCAACATGGTTTCGCAACCGAAGGCTTGTGCCAATTTAGAGAAATTGGGTCCACTGAGATCTGTGGCATGTGAACGCCCAGGATACATGCGTTCTTGATGCAGTCGAATGGTACCCAAGCTTCGATTGTTAGATAAAAATATTTTGAGCGGTAACTTGCGCTCAACCGCAACGGCAAGTTCATTGCCCGTCATCATAAAACCGCCATCGCCCACCAAACAGATCACCGTACGCTCAGGTTCACGCATAGCAATCGCGACTGCACCGGGCACGCCATACCCCATCACTCCCGACATCGTCGAATACAATTTACGTCGGCCCGTGAATGGAAAAAATTTGTACGCTAAAGCGGCAGAGATCCCAGCATCGGGGACGATACTGGTGGCATCAGGGGTCAGTTCACCTAAGGCGCGCACCACATTGCCAAAGGCCACACCATCAGGCGCTTTGATATTTTTCCAGACCGCCTGCATTTGTGCATAGCCGTGCAATTCACTGATCCAAGCGCTGCGATCCTTTTTCTGTGGCACCGCATCGCGCGCATTAAAGTCGCGAATAAATTCTGCACCGTGACAAACCATTCCAACCGTTGGCTGAAAGTTTTTACCAATCATCGTGACATCTGCACACGCATGTACCAGCGTTTGCTTTGGCCAGGGCGGTGTTGGAAACCTGTAATTTAAGGTTCCCCAATCAGACAAACGCGTGCCAATCGCTAACAGCAAATCAGCCTGTTCAAACGCTTTGACTTGGGTGGCAGACGTACCTGTTCCGATATCACCCGCATACAACGG
>CALQNE010000111.1 GCA_943331855.1 Bordetella parapertussis | reverse complement strand
TTTATCAGTGACTCCCATCACTTAAATGCGACCTTCATCGCAAAACTCATGCGTGATCTTCAGAGGACGCAGTCAGTAAAGCTAAAAGACCTAGGGCTTCGAACCTACTTGGATAACAGGTCTGACCCTTAAAGGTATGAAGCTATTACGACGCTGCGTAGGCACTTAGTTCTTGGGCATTGTTTTCAGCAAAAGTTGCATCTGTTCTTTTTCGAGCACAGCTGTCTTTTCAGCATATTCTTGATATTCCTTAGGCCCCATATATTTAATTTCCATCAAGTTTCTTTTCACCATGTCGGTGAATTCAGGATTTTTGATTGCAATGGCAAAGGCGCGATCCAGCTTGCTGACAATGGCGGGGTCCATGCCAATCGGCCCGACGACCCCGAACGGCGACAGTGCTACAACGTTAAAGCCTTCTTCTTTTAGCGTTGGTACGTTTGGATAAGAGTCGAGGCGCGTTTCTGACAAGCTGGCCAACAGGCGCACCCGACCATCCTTAATAAAACCGTCTAACGCGGGCGAGCCTGCCCCAACAAAGATATCCACTTGTCCGCTCATTAGGCCTGTCACGATGTCCGATGCACTTTTGTACGGTACGTGGGTGACCTTGAAATTACCAGCTCGCGCAAAGGCTTCCATTGATAATTGAGGGGTACTGAAGATACCAGGTGAGCCAAAGGGATAGCCTGGATGTGCTTGGGCATCTGCAGCGAGTTGTTTGACAGACTTCCAGTTAGAGTCAGCCCGCACCGCGATCAGATAGTTGTAATCCACCAGCGAGCTGATAAAGGTGAGGTGTTTAAGTGGGTCGAGGTTGGTTTGCACAACGTGTTGCTGACGAAAGATGCCCACTGGCACAATGCTCAGTAGATAACCGTCCGGTTTTGCATTGATCAATTGACTCGCGCCCAGCGTGCCGTTGGCACCCGGTTTGTTTTCTATGACCAGAGACTGTCCGAGTTCTGGGCCTGCGAGCTTAGCCAACAATCTCGCAATGACATCGGTTCCAGAGCCTGGTCCATAGGGCACCAGTAATCGGATCGGTTGAGTCGGAAAGCTTTGCGCGCTTGCAATCGCCGTAAAAAAAGACAGGACAGAACTCAGGATCAAATGTGGAATGCGCATAGTGTCTCCAGTGGGTATGTCATGGCGCTGCGACCTACGTGTCGCTGCGCTTTTTATTATTTATAAACAACAGTAAGTGTTTCTGCGACGAGCGCTGGCTTTGCGACACCTTCAATCTCAACGGTGTTGCTGTACGTGAGCCGCGCACCGCCCTCGATCTCGTCGTACTTTTCTAGTGTGCGGTGTAAGCGAATGCGAGCCCCACATTGCACGGGGCTGACAAAGCGAACTTTGTTCTGGCCATAGTTGACCCCGCGTGAGCGCTGCTTAATCTGAACAATCTGACTCGCCAGATAGGTCACAAGCGAAAGCGTCAGCATGCCGTGGGCGATTGTTTTGCCGTCTGGCATTTGTTGCTTGGCACGCTCGCGATCAATGTGAATCCAGTTATGGTCACCCGAGACGGCGGCAAAGTCATCGATCCGTTTTTGGTCTACAGTCAGCCAGTCACTACTGCCAACTTTTTGACCGACGTATTGCTTCATATCGGAAGGAAATTCGACTTCAAGCATGATTGACTCCTGAGATCTTGTTGATTTGTTAACCGCACAAGCGCGCTAGGCGTTCGCGGATGAGGTGCTCGGCCTCTTGAACAATGCGGGTCACCAGCACTTCGCAGGTGGGGATGTCGTGAATAATTCCTTGCACTTGGCCGACCGTCCAGATGCCACCCTCTACGTCACCACCTTCATATACTGCGCGGCCTTTGACGCCGGCAACCTTTGGGCCGATTTCATTGATGGTTGCGCCTGATTTTTCCATCTCGATCACACTCAGTGCCAAGGCGCTCTTGGCAACACGACTGCTATTTCTTAGGCTGCGTAAGATCAGACAGGTATCGTGCTCAGTTTGCTCAACGATGGCATTTTTGATTTTGTCATGAACGGGTGATTCAACGGTACACATAAAACGTGTCCCCATATTGATCGCTTCGGCGCCCAATGCCAGGGCTGCGACTAAACCGCGCCCATCACCAAACCCACCTGAGGCGACGACAGGAATCTTTAGTTTTGAAACGGCCGCTGGGATCAATACCAAGCCCGGGATATCGTCTTCGCCAACGTGACCTGCACATTCAAATCCGTCAATACTAACGGCATCCACACCAATATCCTGAGCTTTCACTGCATGTCGCACTGTGGTGCACTTATGAATGACTTTGATGCCGGCTTTTTTGAGCGCGGGCATATGCGCAGAGGGATTGTTGCCGGCAGTCTCGACAATCTTGATACCGGCGTCAATGATGACGTCTCGATACGCTTCGTAAGGGATTGGCTTGAGCGTTGGTAAAAAAGTTAGATTGACGCCAAACGGTCTATCCGTCATGCCACGCGTACGTTTGATTTCATCATAGAGCGCTTCGGGGCTTGGTTGTGTCAGGGCCGTTAAGATGCCTAAGGCCCCCGCGTTTGAGACCGCAGCGGTGAGCTCTGCGCGCCCCACCCATTGCATACCACCTTGAATGATGGGATGCGTAATGCCGAACAGGCGTGTAATAGCAGTTTCCATTGAGATGGTCCTTTACGGCTTGACCGCGTGCGACGCATGGCTCTGCGCGGTACTCGGCCGATACGGGCTGCAGTGCGCACTGAGATGCAATGGTGCACCGGTGATTGTTTGTAAAAAATCAAAATCTATACCTGGGGCTAGTCGTTCGACGACGAAACCTTTTGGCGTGACTTCAATCAAGGCATAGTTTGTATAAATTCGATTGACACACTTGTGGCCGGTTAACGGGTAGGTGCATCTTTCTAAAATTCTTGGGGAGCCATCTCTTTGGCAGTGCTCCATGAGCACCCAGACGTTTACAGCGCCCGCCGCCAGATCCATCGCGCCACCTACACCGGGAGTCTCTTTTGCAGAGCCGGTCGACCAGTTAGCAAGATCTCCGTTTTGCGCAACCTGAAAGGCGCCTAAACACGCAATATCGATGTGCCCGCCCCGAATCATCAAGAAAGAGTCGCTATGGCTAAAAATAGAGGCACCCTTTAAGAGCGTGACATGCGCTTTGCCTGCATTGACCACGTCATCGTCTTCCTGACCCGTTTCTGGCGCGGGGCCTAAGCCAAGCAAGCCTTGTTCACTTTGTAGCAACACTTCGCGGCCAAGCGGAATGTAATCGGCGATCATGGTTGGCAAACCAATACCAAGATTGACGCAATAGCCTTCGGGGATATCTTCTGCGGCCACGCGTGCAATGTCCTGTCTGCTTAGGCCTTTCATTTCTTCACCTCGATCACACGGTCGATAAATACGCCAGGCGTCACGATATGTTCAGGATCAAGCTCGCCGAGTTCGACAAACTCGTTGACCTGCGCGATTACAAGTTTCGCTGCGCCAGCCATGGCGGGATTGTTCACGCGCGCGCCACGGTGATAAACCAGATTGCCCCAGCGGTCACCCTTCTTGGCCTGAATCAGCGCGACGTCGCCAATCAAGGGTTTTTCAAGCACGTATTCTTGCCCATCGATGATGCGTGTTTCTTTGCCGTGCGCTAAGTCAGTGCCGGCAGCGGTTCGCGTATAAAAACCACCAATGCCCGCGGCTCCTGCGCGTATCCGCTCAGCCAGGGTGCCTTGCGGCACAAGTTCAAGTTCGATTTTTCCGGCGCGATAGAGTTCATCAAAAATCGTATCGCCGGTTAAGCCGCGCGGAAACGAGCAGATTAACTTTTTGACGCGATTGGCGCGCATCAGTTCGGCGATTACATCACTTCCGGTGGTCGAATTATTGGCCACTAGCGTGAGATCTTTGACGCCAAGTTCAAAGACGCCCGCCAATAAGTCGGCGGGTCGACCCGAGGTGCCGAAGCCGCCGATCAGCAAGACGTCTCCATCTTTAATGCCTTGCACTGCTTGTGCCATCGAGGCAACGCGCTTGTTAATCATGCTTAATCCAGATCAATGCCTCGCATATCCGCATTGCGGCGAGCACGACGCGCTAAGTCCAGCATGATGGGGCCGATTGCATCTGGGTTGTCCATGGGTTGAGCTTGAGGCCCTCGGTGCCAACCTTCCATTGCCGCAAGAAAACCGCCACCTAACTCGAATACACGTGCTGTCACTTCGGCACTTTCTGCACTGGCCAACCAGGCAGCGGCCGCAGCAATCCAGCGAGGATGGCGTTTTTCAATTTCTTCGGGCGTGCGCTCACGCAAACTTTCGGTCATACGGGTTTGGGCATGTGGGCTAATCGCGTTTACGGTGATCCCATAGCGCTTTAACTCGCGCGAGGTAATGATGGTGAACGCCGCAATGCCGGCTTTGGCCGCGCCGTAATTGCTTTGACCAATGTTGCCCAACAAGCCTGAAAAAGAAGTGGTGTTAATGATTCTGGCATTGACCGATTCGCCGGTGAGTTTTTGCTGCGTGCGCCAGTGCACTGCAGCATGGTGGCACGGGGCGAACGTCCCTTTCAGGTGAACTTTAATGACGGCATCCCATTCGCTTTCTTCCATATTGACGAGCATACGATCGCGCAGAATCCCTGCGTTATTAATCAGAACGTCGAGTTTGCCAAAATGTGCGACAGTACTTTGAATTAGATGTTCAGCCTCTTTCCATTCAGAAACGTCATCACAGTTTGCAATCGCGTCACCCCCTGCTGCTTTGATTTCGTCTACCACTTGTTGGGCGGCCGATGTGTCTCGACCAAGCCCCTCTCTTGAAACGCCAAGATCATTGACGACAACCTTGGCGCCGCAGGCGGCTAACTGCAAGGCATATTCGCGTCCAATCCCTCGTGCAGCACCGGTAACGATTGCAACGCGACCTTCACATAAGCGACTCATAATTGATTTGACTCCATTAAAATTTATTAGAATGTTGACACTGATTTATCGACGAAAATTCGGCGGGCGTTTTTCAATAAAGGCTTGAGCAGCTTCCTTGTGATCGGCGCTCGAGGTGCTCGTGACATGATTAAACGCCTCTTGATCAAGCGTTTGGGATAGCGTGTTTTGCAAGGCCTGATTTAAGTTTTCTTTCATCAATGCAAGAGCTTGTCTTGGGCCTTTAGAAAATTTTTGAGCAATTGCAGTCACGCTTGGCTCTAACGTATCGCGCGAAAATATTTCGGTCAGCATACCCAGTGCTTTGGCTTGCTGTGCGTCGAGCGTAGGTGATAGTAAATAGAGTTCGCGGGCCTTTGCAAAGCCCACAATCCGCGGTAAAAAATAATGCCCGCCAAAGTCGCCCGGTAGCCCCACATTGATGAATGCCGTCTTGAATTTTGCTGACTCATCCGCATAGCGAAAGTCACAAGCAAGTGCTAAAGAGAGGCCGGCCCCGGCGGCCGGGCCGCGAATCATCGCGATGGTTGGAATTGGCAGCGTATGAAGCAATTCTGTAATTTGATTGCGCTGCCGCAAGCGCGCTACTTTTTGCTCAAAAGATAGGGTCTCGGCTGGTGAGTTTGCCATACGTGCCACATCACCACCCGCGCAAAACGCATCGCCTGCGCCTGTCAGCACGATTGCACCAAGCTGCTGATTATCTTTGGCTTCAAGCAGTGCCTGCCCAAGCTGATCGTAGAGCTCTGGACTCAAGGCATTGCGACGTTCAGGGCGATTCATGACCAGGGTCATAACGCCTTCGCGCACGGATTTTAGTAATGGTGATGACTGCTCTGGCATATTGTCTCCGGGTGGTATCTAAGTACCTTAAGCAATAGCTTAGAGCAAAATATCGTTTTCGGTAAAAAAAGAAAAACCACTGCCTAAAGGCGTGGTTTGAATGGTATAAAACCAAGACGAGGCGCGCAGCCGACCAGTTCTAATATTTGGTTTAAACCAAAAGATTCATAGGGACAACACAATGAGCATCAAAGACAAGGCCTATATCGCCGGGATCTTCGAGCATCCAGCTCGCAAGATCGCAAATATGTCGCTGGCACAGCTGCACGCTGAGTGCGCCAAAGGCGCGCTTGAGGACGCTGGATTGACCATTCACGACGTTGATGGCTACTACTGCTCGACCGACGCGCCTGGGAGCTTGGGCGGCATCAACATGATTGACTATATGGGGTTGACCGTTAAGCACTCTGACTCGACCAACACAGGCGGGTCGTCCTACTTATACTTGGTCGCGCATGCGGCTGAAGCTATTGCGGCGGGTAAGTGCAGCGTGGCCTTGATTACCTGTGCGGGCTTCGGTCGGCCCGGCACGATCGCACGTGACTTAGACACCGCTATCCCGGATACCCCGTTTGAAATGCCGTACGGCCCGGTAACCGTTAACCTGTATGCCCTTGCTGCAATGCGTCATATGTATGAGTTTGGCACGACTAGCGAACAACTGGCCTGGGTCAAGGTTTCTGCATCGCACCATGCGCAACATAATCCCAACGCGTACTTAAAGAAAGTGGTCACCGTTGAAGACGTGGTCAACTCCCCTTTGATTGCCGATCCCCTTCATCGCATGGATTGCTGTGTGGTGACCGATGGCGGCGGGGCCGTTATTGTGGTGAGCCCAGAGATTGCCAAAAGCCTCAAGCGCCCGTTAGTGAAGTTGATTGGTGCGGGCGAATCTCCCAAGGGCCAGATGGGTGGCAAGATTGACATCACGTATACCGGTGCTGTGCGTTCGGGCCCGATCGCGTTTGCTGAAGCGGGTGTCAAGCCAAGTGACATTAAATACGCCTCAATTTACGACAGCTTCACCATCACCGTGGTCATGACGCTCGAAGATCTTGGCTTTTGTAAAAAAGGCGAAGGCGGTAAGTTTGTGATGGATGGCAATTTGATTTCAGGCGTGGGCAAACTTCCATTTAATACGGATGGTGGCGGTATGTGTAATAACCATCCGGTAAACCGAGGTGGTATTACAAAAATTATCGAGGCCGTTCGTCAATTGCGTGGCGAAGCGCACCCACTGGTACAAGTTAAAAACTGCGACATTGCGTTAGCGCACGGAACCGGCGGCTCGCTGAGTACCCGTCACGGCAGTGCCACATTGATTATGGAAAGAGGGTAAAGCCATGACCACACCTTATCAAGAAAGAAAAATCCCCGCGCCTAAGTTGAACTATGGCGATGAGCCGTACTTTGATGCGGCGACGCAGGGTAAGTTGATGATGAAGTACTGCAACGATTGTAAGCAATATCATCATTACCCCCGTGCGTTATGCCCCTTTTGCTTCAGCGATAAAACTGAATTCAAGCAGGTTAAAGGTACTGGCACGGTGTACAGCTTTAGCGTGACGCGGACCTCGGGGCCCGTTCCCTACGCTATTGCGTATGTGACGCTTGACGAAGGCATCACGATGCTCACGAACATCGTCGATTGTGACTTGGATACGATCCGTTGCGGACAGAAAGTTGAGGTGACTTTCAAGCCGAGCGAAGATGGTCCTGCGATACCAATGTTTAAGCTGATCTGAATCAAAAGGGATCAAAATGAGTGATGCGCTTTACACCTATTGGGTTGGCATGGATATTCCTGCTAACAGCAGTGCCGCAGAAGTCGCGGCGTTTAATGATTTCTACTCAACTGTGCACAAGCCCGAAGTGTTGGCGGGTAATCCGGGCTTCTTGCGCGGTCGCCGGTACGAGCTTGCGCAAGACGATACGCGTGGTCCGCGCGGCCCGCGCTTTATTGCCGCTTACGATATTGAAAGCAAAGAGGCGGCGCAACTTTACATCACGCGTAACGACGGGCCAGCCAGTGGACGGCCTGTTTATAGTGACGGCCCGGTCGCCTGGCAGGGGCGTCAGTCAAAATGGCGTTTGATGTGGCAGCACGTGTTGAATAATCCCGAAGCGGCAAAAGTGTCTGACTCACCCTATATGTATTTAGTCGGGATGAACGCAGCGGCAGGTTCGGGAGAGGCTGAGCTTGCCCAGTTCAACGAGTTCTACAACACGATCCATGTGCCAGAAGTGTTAGCAGGCTATGGCTTTGTAAGCGGCGCACGCTATAAAAATATGCGTACCTTTTTGCATCCAGAGCCAGGCGCACCAAACTTTTTAGCGATGTATGGCATCAAGGATGAGGCAGCGGCCCAGGCGTTTATGAAAGCCAGATTAAGTGCCGATCCTGGGGGCAATTCTTTTTCAGATGGGCCACCACCCTGGCAAAAACGCGATACTAAGTGGCGTTTGACCTATCGCTTAGTCGGTTAACTTTTTAGAAAAATTAAGAGACAACACGATGATTTACTCACGCCATGTTGGTGACGCAAAAATTTATAACATACTTGAATACAGCGGCCCAACGCATGCGGCTGATTTTGTGTTTCCTGAATTAGATGTGCGCGAAATCGTGCCGCATCTATCGTGGCTAGCCCCGCATCACTACAACATCAAGCTGCAGCGTTTCATCGTTGCGATGCAGTTGTGGGTGATGCATATGGGCGATAACGTGATCGTGATTGACTTGGGTGTTGGTAATCATAAAAAGCGCGGGTCAGAGCGGATGAATATGCTCAACACCCTGACACCACTTTGGCTCGATGCGGCAGGCGCAAGTGCAAAATCAGTGACGCACGTGATCGTCACGCACTTTCATCCCGATCACGTCGGTTGGGGCACGCGCATGGTCGATGGTCGCTGGGAGCCGATGTTTCCGAATGCGCGTCATTTGATGCCGCGCGTTGATTTTGAGGCCGCACACGCTGCGTATAAAAATGGCGATAAGGGTGTGATCAGTGGCTCGTTTGAAGACAGCGTGTTACCGCTTTATGAACTAGGCCTGATCGACTTGATTGATGATGGTGATATCGTGGCCGGCTGCCTGAAGGCTGAAGCCATGCCGGGCCATACACCTGGCTCGCTGCACTTTCGGCTGCAGTCAAAAGGGCAAGAGGCAATCTTTGCTGGTGATGTGATGCACAGCCCGCTGCAGATTGCGATGCCGCACATCAATACCTGGATCGATGCCCATGCTGAGCAGGCGCGGGCTTCGCGTGCTTTGTTTCTGAAGCGTGCGGCTGAGCGCAATGCCATGATTTTTCCGGTGCATTTTGGTTGGCCACATTGTGGTTACATACGCGGCGACAGTACGAAAGGGTATTGCTTTGAGCCAGTCGAACCTGAGGCGCGTGGCGAATAACTCTGAACGAGCTTGTTACATGTTGTTCTGGAGTTTTTCTGGCGAGAGATGACGAGGATTCAAACGGGATAACAATGAAAAAAATCTTACGGGCTGTTTTTTTGACGATAGCGTTCGCACCTTTGCTTGCCGCTGCGCAGACCTATCCCGACAAGCCGGTCAAAATGATTGTGCCTTACCCGGCAGGCGGCCCTGCTGATCAGATCGCTCGTGAACTTGCGAACGGATTGTCGCAGGCGCTGGGACAAACCTTTGTGATCGAGACAAAAGGTGGGGGGAGTGGTTCGATCGGCACGAGCTATGTTGCTAAAGCGGCGCCCGATGGCTACACGCTGTTGGCCAGCGCCGGTGCACCTCATACTGCGGTACCTGTCTTTAGCTCAAATCCGCTTTATGACGGTATTAAAGAGTTTTTGCCGATTTTGATGCTCATTGATGTGCCAAATGTGATGGTGATTGGCCCACACATCAAAGCGACCAACGTCAAAGAGTTCATTGAGTTAGCCAAAACTAAAGTCATGACCTATGGCTCAAGCGGTACGGGTAGCTCAACCCATCTTGCCGGCGAGATTTTGCAAATTGAAGCGAAGATCAAAATGACCCACGTGCCCTACAAAGGGGCAACGCCCGTCGTCAACGATATGTTGGGCGGACATGTTGATGTCTCTTTCTTAAATTTATCAGCGATGCTGCCACATATTAAGTCGGGCAAGCTTCGCGCCATTGGGCTGTCTTCCCAGACGCGTGCAAAGGCACTGCCTGAGCTGCCGACCTTAGCTGAGCAAGGCGTGCCCAATAACACGGGCTCATGGTATGGTTTACTGGCCCCCGCGGGTACGCCCGATCACGTTGTGCGTGTGTTGTACGATGCGAGCGTGAAGTATTTTTCACAGCCGGAAGTGCGCGCCCGCGTCGAGGCTTCGGGTTCAGAGCTTAAAATGCTCAATCCGCAACAGTTTTTGGCCGCGATGACTGAAGAAAAACGTCAACTGGCCGAGCTCAATAAGATTTTGAATATTAAGATGGATTAAGTTTTTACGCTTAATCTCGGTACGTGAACTCATTAACAAAGGATCAGTATGGATAAGGTAGTTGCCTCAGCCGCACAGGCAATCGCGGATATTCAAGTGGGCGCGAGTGTGGCGATCGCTGGATTTGGTTTGGCACATCGTTTTCCCAACAATTTGATCTTTGCCCTACGCGACAAGGGCACAACGGATCTGACCTTGGTCTGTAATTCACTTGGTGCTGCAGGTGAAAAAGGCCAGCTGCTGGTT